>CAYWNX010000032.1:0-9269 GCA_964459735.1 uncultured Dechloromonas sp.
CCTTGAGTCCGTAATGAGCCCCAACAACAGTACGGTTGATCACAGCAGAACCCCCCAGAAGATCAGGGTCAGCGGAATACTGACCGCAAGCACGATGGCCGCCGACTTGCGAGAAGCCTCTTTCTCGATGCCAATATGCAGATCAAGCAGCAAAAACCGGATACCGGCACAAAAATGGTGAATAAATGCCCAGAGCAACCCAGCCATCACAACTTTTGCCGGCAGCGTGGCAAACACCGCCTTGAAGGTGGCGAAACTTTCCACCGAAGTCAGGCTGGCTGAAAACAGCCAGAGCATTAGCGGAAAACAAAGGAACATACCTGCACCGCTAACGCGATGAAGAATGGAAACCTTGCCCGCCAACGGCAACCTTATTGAAGACAAGTCCAAGTTTTTTGGACGTTTCTTGATGGTCAATTCTGCCATGAACGTCATCCTCGCGTAAAAGTGCGGCTAACCGCTTGTACGTCGTTTGAAAAGAGCCATAATTATACATTCAAAATTTGCCTAAAGTCGCCTAGGCGGGCGTTTTCCAGCCTACTTAAAAGGAACTACCTCTCTTATCCAAGATCATTTCGATAATAGTGCCGACGCGTGCAATACAAACCACGTCGCCACTCAACCGGTTTGTTGCCATAGCTGTAGGCAGTCCGCTCAACAAGCAGCAATGGGTCCCCCTCCTTAACACCAAGCAGACCTGCACTGTAGGCATCTGCCGCGACTGCGCGCAAATGCTCTTCAGCATTAATCATGCGCACGCCATAGTCGCTCTCAAACTGGCTATAGAGAGAACGCTCACCGCCCAGCAACTTCTCCAGCGCAAGCCCGGGGAACAAGTCAGCAACCAGATAAATCTGATCAAAGACCACCGGATTACCACTGAAGCGCAGAAGACGCTGGACGCAAATCACCTGAGCACCAACCGTCAAACCGAGCGCCGCAGCAACTTCGGGCGTTGCCGCCTGAAGCTTGCAGGAAAACGGGTCGCTGACGGCATGGGTCGCGGTACCGTCATCCGGTACCAGGCGCAAAAAGCGATAAAAGGATCGCGGGTCGTCATGCGTTGCGACAAAAGTCCCCTTACCCTGTCGACGAACCAGCAGATGCTCGGCTGCCATTTCGTCAACAGCCTTGCGCACCGTTCCCTGGCTGACATTGAAACGTGCAGCCAACTCCCCTTCGCTGGGAATGGCCTCACCAGGCCCCCATTCGCCCTCCTCCAGACTGCGGATAAGAAACTCCTTGATCTGGCGATAGAGTGGACTGAAGGTCGGCGATGCGACGCGAAGGGAGGGGCGGGATGCGTCACGAGTCATGGAACGAAATTTCAGCATATTTTCGAAGGTGCGTCCATGAAAAGTTATCTTATATAAGACACATGATGAATTGACAGTAAGACGCCGAACTTCTAACATCATTCTCTTGTCGTGCCCGCTGAAGCCAGTTACAAAACAAAAGCGGCATTCGACCGGAATCGAACAATTTCAACCACGCTGTTTCATACAGGAGCGATACATGTCTAAAGCACCCATGCGCGTTGCCATTACCGGCGCCGCCGGCCAGATCGGTTATAGCCTGCTGTTCCGCATTGCCTCCGGCGAAATGCTCGGCAAAGACCAACCGGTCATTCTCCAGTTGCTCGACCTGCCGCAGGCCCAGCAAGCCGTCAAGGGCGTCATGATGGAGCTCGACGACTGCGCTTTCCCGCTGCTCGCCGGCATGGTCGCCACTGATGATCCGAACGTTGCCTTCAAGGACGCTGATGTCTGCCTGCTGGTTGGCGCCCGTCCGCGCACCAAAGGCATGGAACGTGCCGACCTGCTGACTGCTAACGGCGCCATCTTCACCGTTCAGGGCAAGGCTATCGCCGAAAACGCCAAGGAAGACGTCAAGGTTCTGGTTGTTGGCAATCCATGCAACACCAACGCCTATATTGCCGCTGCTGCTGCCAAGAAAGTTGGCCGCACCAACCCGAACAACTACCACGGCATGCTGCGTCTGGATCACAACCGCGCCCTGTCGCAACTGGCAGAAAAGGCCGGTCGTCCGGTTTCCTCTTTCAAGAAGCTGGTCGTTTGGGGCAACCACTCCCCGACCATGTACGCCGACTATCGCAACTGCGAGTCCAACGGCGACAACGTCAAGGCCCTGATCAATGATCACGCCTGGAACAACGATGTCTTCCTGCCGACCGTCGGCAAACGCGGCGCTGCAATTATCGAAGCTCGCGGCCTGTCCTCGGCCGCTTCCGCTGCCAACGCCGCCATCGACCACATTCATGACTGGGTCCTCGGCTCCAGCGACTGGGTCACGATGGGCGTTCCTTCCGATGGCTCCTATGGCATCCCGGCCGGCATCGTTTATGGCTTCCCGTGCGAATGCAAGGGTGGTTCCTTCAAGATCATTCAAGGTCTGGAAATCGACGAGTACAGCCGCGAGAAGATGAACTTCACGCTCAAGGAACTGACCGACGAAGCCGAAGCCGTCAAGGGCATGCTGTAAGGTCTAGCTATTAGCTACTAGTTCGTAGCTGCCAGCCTCAAAGGCCACGATAAAATATCGTGGCCTTTTTCTTTTGTAGCGAGCGAAATGATGCGCCACCCCCACACTGTTCTGTTTGCCGGTGAAAAGCCCTTCCCCGTACTTCCTGCGGTCGACCATTATGCCGGCTCGGAAAAACTGATGCGGAAAGCCTTGCTCTTGCAAAAGGAACTAGGACCAATTTTTGATATCACCTGCGACTGTGAAGACGGCGCCCACGCCGGAGCCGAACGCGAGCATGCCGAAATGGCCGCCAGCGTCATCATGTCGGCCGACAACCTGTTCAATCGCGTCGGCGCCCGCGTCCATGATGTGACTCATCCGCACTGGCGGCAGGACATGGAAATCCTGCTCCGCACTGCCGGCAGTCGCCTCCCCTTTATCACGCTGCCCAAACCTTGCAGCGCCGGCGACGTACAAGTGCAGATCGAAGCCCTGCGTGAAATTGAGCAAGATTTCGGCGTCGACCGCAGGATTCCCGTGCATGTGCTGATCGAAACCCACGGCGCACTGCGTGAAGTTTGGGAAATCGCCGCCCTGCCCGGCGTCGAGAGCCTGGATTTCGGCCTGATGGATTTTGTGTCAGGCCACCATGGCGCCATTCCAGGCAGCGCAATGAAGAGTCCCGGCCAATTCGATCACCCGCTAGTCGCCCGCGCCAAGTGCGAAATCAGCGCCGCTGCTCTGGCGTGCGGGGTTGTACCATCGCATAACGTGACTACGGAATTGAAAGACCTCGAATTTATCCGCAACGATGCCCGCCGAGCACGCACCGAGTTTGGTTACTTGCGCATGTGGAGTATTCACCCAAACCAGATCGTGCCTATCGTTGAGGCCATGCGCCCGGATTTCTCCGAAGTGCAGGCTGCCAGCGAAATCCTTATTGCTGCTCAGGACAAAGACTGGGGACCGATTCAACACGATGGCAAACTGCATGATCGCGCCTCTTACCGCTATTATTGGGAACTACTGGAGCGCGCCCATGTTACCGGCATGAACTTTGCCACCGAAACAAAGAACCGCTTCTTTGCCTGAATTACTGCCTATCCTTTATCAGGATGAACATATCGTCGTCATCGACAAACCATCGGGTCTGCTCGTTCACCGTTCAGAAATCGATCGCCACGAAACCCGCTTTGCCATTCAAATGTTGCGCGACCAGATTGGTCAGCGAGTGTGGGCGGCTCACCGACTTGATCGGGGAACATCCGGGGTGCTGTTATTTGGCCTGAATGCTGAAAATGCAAGCGCGCTGGGCAGGCAATTTGAGGCAGGAACGGTGAAAAAGCGTTATTTGGCGGTGGTTCGTGGCTATCCGCCAACCGAAGGAAGCATAGACCATCCACTAACCCGCCAGCGCGACCCATATGAATTTCGTGGCACACAAAGCACTATGGAGCCACAGGAGGCCCTAACGCACTTCCGGAAACTGGCGGAAGTCGAGTTGTCTGTCGCGGTCGATCGCTACCCATGCAGTCGTTACGCCCTGGTCGAACTGGAGCCGATTACTGGCCGCCGCCATCAATTGCGCCGCCACCTGAAGCATATCGCCCACCCGATCATTGGCGATGCAACCCACGGCAAGGGAAAGCACAACCGTTATTTTGCCGAGCACTTTGGCTGCAACCGACTCTTGCTCGCTTGTACCGAATTGGCTTTTGACCACCCGACAAGCGGCCAGCGAGTGGAAATAAAAAGGCCAGTGTCCGGCGAATTCGCCGCCACACTGGCCCGTTTCGGCTGGGCGGTAACTCAGTAGCCGATTGAGCCTTCAAGTTCTTCCAGACGCTTCATGTCACGCTCAAGTTCGACAATATCCTGGCCGAGCGCATCTCGTGCCGATACCATACCCACCGGAAAACCATCTTCATCAATGACAGGAACGTGGCGAAACCCACCTTCCGCCATCATATGCAAGGCATAACCTAGAGGCTTGTCGGCGCGAATGGCTTGCGGCTCACGGACCATTACCTGAGAAAGCGCCGTTGTATCGGGATCAAGGCTCGCCGCCAGTATTTTGTTGAGCGCATCGCGCTCGGTAAAAATACCGACGATCCGTCTCTCCTCAAGAACAAGCACGGCACCGATTTTATTCTCGGCCATCAGACAGCATGCCGTGCGCACTGACATGTTTTTGTCAGCAGAAATTAAATTTTGCTGGGCAAGAATATCCTTAATAATCCTTCTTGGCATGATTGTCTCCTTTATTGTTTATGGGTAAAAATTTGACAATAGTTTGGCACAAAAATGCAGTCTGTAGACACTCTATTGCGATTTGATGACAATTATCACAATAACCAAAAAAATGATCACCATCCCAATCAATTCGATGTTCATGGCGTCATTCCAGAGTAAAAAATAGTCAGTGTTGCAACTCGTAAACAACGCGGACTCGAGCATCTGCTTTGGCAAGCTCGATGAAGCCAATGCCACCGGGTTGCGAGATGATCCACTTCAGGGCTTCCTCCGAGGTCCGCATTTTCGGTGGCGACTGCAGACGACCCGAAAACACCTGGCGTGACCAATAAGCGTTGATATCTGCCAGATCCTTGCCAACCAGTGCACTGTAGAAACGCCCCCGGTCCGGATGCGAGTCAACCAGGTCCACCGGCTGCGCCTCAAGACCGTTGAAAAATTGACGATTCCGGCCAAAGAAAATATTGATCACTTCATTGCGCGACATGACCGCTACGCCGGAGCGGGCGTTAACGACAACCACTAGTTCAGCCCAAACCTGCGCCGGTGGCAGCAAGAGCACCATGCCAACAAACAGAAGGTGGCGAATCCGTTTCAGTCCCATGGTTTTAAAACACGAAATCCATGGTTACAGAAAAAACATTCATTTTCCCTGACCAGCCAGCGCGTTCCTGGCGGTAAGGAAAAATCGATGTTGGTTCGCCACGAATGCCATCCCACTGAGCCTTCAAAGCGATATTACTTAGTAGATCCCAGCGCGCCCCAACGATGGTGGTTTTCTGGTCGACATGGGCATCGGCCATGATCGTGGTGACAACCGGGTTCAAGGCATTTCCACGCGCTTCCGAAGAAGCCCAGGAATAACCGACAAAAGGTGTTACCGAAGCAATACGGTAGCCAGCCAGGACATACCCGGCATCCGATGATTCAAAAGCATTGCTGCCCTGGTCGCAATGATTGAGCATCAATTGCAACTGCCAGGGACCGCTATCGTAGATCGCACCCAGCGAGTAGTAATGGCTACGGCTATTGCCTGTTGCCAGGTACGCTGCTGCCTGCGTAGCAAGAGGCTGGGGCAGATAACTCTGTAAAACATCTTCGATCGGCAAATCATGCTTGAAGCGAAGGTTGGCGTAACTGGCACGGAAAAGCCAGGCACCAGCCTGATAGTCGATATAACCACCGGCCATCACGGAGCCATCAATGTTCCACTGTTTTTGAGCCAGGGCAATCTGGCCATTGGAGATACCGTAAAACAACTTGCCGCGTAACAGGTGATCACCGACCGGCACGGTCAGTGCAGCATCAGCACCGTCAATATTGTAAAAAGGCAGCGACCAGAAAAAATCGCCGGGCGGACGAACCGTCAGGAAGGAATAACCGACCAGGCGCGAGTCGGCCATCATGAAAAACTCCGTTCCCAGACGCCCGGCGCGCAAGCTCAAATTCGGGCTGGGTTCGTATTTCAGATACGCCCAGGAAAACTCGGGGGTAAACGTTCGATCATAGCGATAACGACTGACTACCTGCACAACCGCTTCAAGTTGGGGATTGATCCGCCAATTGGCTTGCACGCCGAGAATACTGTCAACACGCGCATCCCAGTTTTGACGCGCGCCACGGGGCTGAGAAAGGTCGCGAACGAACTCAACCTCGTTACTCGTCGTACGCGCCGCGCCCAAGGTTCCGAAACCTTGCAGCATGAATGCCGACTCGTCATCCGCTAAGGAATGCTGGGCAAACCCGATCAGCAGAGCGCCAGCCAGACAAGAAAAAACCCGGTGGATGAGACCGGGTTTGGAGATGTTGCCTGACGCCATAATCAGGTGGCGGAAGATCCTGGCAAGGCGACCTTGTTATCGGTACTGAACTGGTAGTCCTTGAAAATATGCTCGGCACTCAGTAGTTGATAGTTGCCAGCCGCATCGCGCACCGTGGTGTCTTTCAGACGATAGGTCAGTTGACCGCAGGTCCACAAATCAAAATTACGCATTTGCGTGCACAGACAGGTCTTGTCCATCACCGAGACCTTGCGCGCCCCGGGATGGGCAGCTACTTCACGGTTGTACGAGGTGACATAGGCACACTTGCCGTTGGCATCAAGCAGGTAGCCATAAGCCTCGCAATTCGGGCGAATACCATCACCAATTGCCGGACTGCTCTTGATCATCCGCATCGGATAACCGGTCGGGGAAATCTGATTGACTTCGATGTCTTCTTCGTTAGCCTTGAAGTATTCTTGCTTGACCGGGTCTGGCAGGCCACATTCCTTGGAGACTGTAAAGCGAGTCGCCACCTGCACGGCAGCAGCACCCGCCTCGAGGAAGCCGACAGCATCGCTGCCGGTAAAGATACCGCCGGCTGGAATCACCGGAATATCGAGGTGTTCGTCCTTGAGGAACTTGATGACCTCTGCAACGATGGTCGCCAGATCGTATTGCGCCCAATCCATACCGAAGCCGAGGTGGCCGCCGGCCAGAGGACCTTCGACAACGACATAGTCCGGCATGCGATTGGTGCGAGCGCTCTTCTTGAGGAAGAGTTGCAGGGCACGCACGGAGGAAACGATGATGCCCAGTTTTGCATCACGGAAACGCGGGTGGTCTTCAAGTAGCGCAAAGGAGCCAAGGTGCAGCCCTGCAGCCAGCGTAATACCATCGATGCCGGCATCGAGCGCAGCAGCCATGCGAACCTTGAGCGTTTCTCTCGGCGCGTTCATGGTCAGCTTTTCCATGCAGTTGATAAAGATCAGGCCGGACCCCGTCTTCCGCCCCATGGCGTGTTCAACGTGCAGGCGCGTTGCTTCAACAAGCTTTCCGAGGTCGAACTTGACCTCAGATTTATCTTCGTTTTTGACGTTGAATTTATAGAGCGCGAGCTTTTCTTTGACAAACTTGGTGTCGTAGCGGCGATCCGAAACGGTCTTTACCATCGCATCGGAAATATGGCCGACACCGCCCAGACGGGCTACTTCCACTGCCAGATCGGCAGTCGAAATATCAACACCCATGCCGCCAATCATAATCGGCACAAGTTCGTGCTTGCCAAGCCGCAAGCGGAAATCGTCCACACGCTTCATCTTCATCCTTCAGGAAAGTAGCCGGACCCAGGTGGCTCAAACGTAGTCACGGCCAAGCCGCGAATTTTACGCGATTGCAATGGTTTTTGCTTGTCCGCACTGGTACAAATCAAGGTCAAATCACCCATGGCTCGCTAAACTTGATACTTCGACTAAAAGTTGTTGTGAAAGGTTCGCCATGCAGTTTTCGACCCATCCAGTCTGGCTGGTCGGCTTCCGCCCCTTCTTCTCACTTGCCTGCCTGGCCGGAGCGATCCTGCCGGTACTTTGGGCGCTTATTTTCAGCGGCTACCTGCCGGCCCCGGTGGCACACCTGACACCCATTCAGTGGCACGCCCATGAAATGTTTTTCGGCTTTGGCTGGGCGGTGCTCGGCGGCTTTCTGCTGACCTCGACCAAGAACTGGGTCAACATTCGCGGTTACCACGGCCCGGCCCTGATGCTGCTTGCCGGCGCCTGGCTTTTCGAGCGATTCGCCATGAGTTTCGGCGGCAACTGGCCAAAGCCGCTTTTCGTGCTTTCATGCAACCTCTTTCTCGGCTGCATTGTCGCCATGCTGATGTCGACGCTGATTCGCCATCGCGAGCGCGACAGTTATCGCGACAACGCTGTTTTCCTGTTCATGCTGCCGGCTTTTCTGGTGGCCAAATACCTGATGCTGTTCGGCGATAATTTCTCGGCCGGTTACCACATGGCGATCAGTCTTTTCCGGCTGGCCTTTCTGGTCATGCTTGAACGCACGCTGACCCAGTTCATGAAAGCTGCTTTCCAGGCAACGATCCTGCGGCAACCGAAACTGGATATGGCGATCAAACTGCTTGCCCTGCTGCTGGTCGTGGAATTTGCCCTTCCCAAGCCGTTGACCGCAGCAATCGCCTTCCTGTTGGCACTTTTGCTCGGCATCCGCTTTTGCTTCTGGAAACCGCAGCTGGCGGTGAAACGCATCGATATCGGGATCATGTACGTTGGTTATCTCGCCATTGTCGGCCAGTTGCTGATCGAAGCGCTGGGTCATGTCATGCACTTCACCTGGGTTGGCTCGGTGTCCGTTCATCTGTTCACGTTTGGCGCAATGGGCGCAGTCATTCCCTCGATGATCATTCGCATTTCAAAAGGCCATACCGGGCGCAAAGTGGTGTTTGATGGCATGGACAAAGGGGTGCTTTACATAATGCTGGTCGCGCTATTGATCCGCCTGCTTGCACCACAGCTTTTCCCGGCAGCCTATCTGCTCTGGATCCAGCTTTCGGCGGCTGGCTGGCTGGCCGGTTTCGGCATTCTCGCCTGGCGTTACATTCCGATCCTGATGCAGCCCCGCGTCGACGGCAAGGAACACTGATGCAGATCTGGGTCGATGCCGATGCCTGTCCCGGCGTGATCAAGGAAATCATCTTTCGCGCGGCGGAACGCTTGCAGATATCCACCACGCTGGTCGCCAACCAGATGCTGCGCA
>CAYWNX010000032.1:9279-13280 GCA_964459735.1 uncultured Dechloromonas sp.
GATGTCGCCGATGCCCACATCGTCGACCAACTGGCGGCCGGCGATCTGGTCATCACGGCCGACATTCCGCTTGCCTCGCTGGTCATCGAACGTGGCGCCCATGCCCTGAATCCGCGTGGCGAGCTTTACACCACGGCGAATATTCGGGAGATTTTGAGCATGCGCAACTTCATGGAAGAACTGCGCGGCGCCGGGGTCGAAACCGGCGGTCCCGCTGCCTTTAGCCTGTCTGATCGACAAACTTTTGCCAATCAGCTTGATCGCTTTCTGGCCAAACACTTGCCGGTCTGAGGGCTGGCTCGTGGGATACTTGGCCGATTCAGATCATCACCCAAGAGCTTTATGTCCGAGACTACCGTACCAAACCCGCGGCCCAAGCCTGCCCCCATCAAGAACAAACCCGTCTCGGCCAAACCGGGTCTGCACCCGCGCAATAAAAATGCGACGGGCTACGATTTCGCCGCCCTGACCGCAGTCGCACCGGGGCTGATCAAGTATGTGATCACCACCGCTGCCGGCACACCGGGCATCGATTTCGCCAACCCCGGCGCCGTCAAGGCATTCAATCGGGCCTTGCTGGCGCTGCACTATGGCGTCCGCGGCTGGGAAATTCCGGCCGGCTATCTGTGCCCGCCCATTCCCGGCCGAGCTGACTACATTCATCAAATTGCCGACCTGCTTGCCACCTGTAACAAGAAAGTCGTTCCGACCGGGGCGGATGTGCACATCCTCGATATCGGTGTCGGCGCCAACTGTGTTTACCCGTTGATCGGCAACGCCGAATACGGCTGGCGCTTTCTCGGCGTCGACATCGACGAAGCCGCACTCGCCAATGCTCAAATGATTTTGGGCAAAAATCCGCAGTTGACCGCAGATGTCGAATTGCGCCATCAGACGGTATGGGACAACCTTTTCACCGGCCTGCTGCGCTCCGGCGAAACTTTCGACGCCAGCATATGCAACCCGCCTTTCCACAATTCGCCCGACGAGGTGATTGCGGTCAGCCAGCGCAAATGGAACAATCTCAACAAGCCGGGCGCCAAGCGCGGCGCCGCCCAGCCCCGGCTCAATTTCGGCGGCGGCGGCACCGAATTGTGGTGTAACGGTGGGGAGCGTGCCTTCGTCAAAAGAATGATCGAACAAAGCGCCGCCATTCCGAAGCGGGTGATGTGGTTTACCAGCCTGGTTTCGAAGGCCGAGAATCTTGAGCACATCGAAGTCGCACTGAAAAAAGTGCATGTTGCCGACTCTCGCATCATCGCCATGGCGCAGGGTCAGAAGCAAAGCCGACTGGTCGCCTGGACCTTTACCGGCAACGGTGAACGGGAAAAATGGCGCAAGGCACGCTGGTCAATGGCGACCAGCGAATCGACTGAAAGCCCCTCAGCATTTGTTGAGCCCGTATAATCGCGGGTTGCCACTTTTACTGACCCCATCGTGTCCGACCGCCTCGCAGTTCTGCCCCAATATCTCCTGCCCAAACAGGCCTTGACCATTCTCGCCGGCAAGCTGGCCGGTGCTCAGGCTGGCAGCCTGACGACCAAGGTCATCCGCTGGTTTGTCGGCCGTTATGGCGTCGATATGAATGAGGCAGCCAACCCGGAAATCAACAGCTACAGGAGCTTCAACGAGTTTTTCACGCGGCCGCTGAAAGCCGGTGCCCGCCCGCAGGCGGAGGCCGATTTCCTCTGCCCGGTGGATGGCGCGATCAGCCAGTTCGGCCCGATCGAGCGCGACCAGATTTTCCAGGCCAAGGGTCACAGCTACTCGACCACGGCGCTGGTCGGTGGCGACCGCGAACTGGCAGCGCAATTTCAAGATGGTGTTTTTGCCACGCTTTACCTCAGCCCGCGCGATTACCACCGCATCCACATGCCGTGCGATGGTCGGCTGACCCGGATGATCTACGTGCCGGGCGAACTCTTCTCGGTCAACCCGACCACGGCGCGCGGCGTACCCGGTTTATTCGCCCGCAACGAACGCGTGGTTTGTGTTTTTGAATCTGCCTTTGGCCCCTTCGTACTAACGCTGGTCGGCGCCACCATCGTCGGCAGCATGGCCACCGTCTGGCACGGCACGGTCAACCCGCCACGCCCCGGCGTCGTCCGCGAATGGCGTTACGACACAGCAGGCGGCAATGCTGCGGTCAACCTGAAAAAAGGCGAAGAAATGGGCCGCTTCCTGCTCGGCTCCACTGTGGTCATGCTTTTCCCGAAAAACTCGTTAGCCTTCAACCCGGACTGGGGTCCGACTGGCGCAATCCGCATGGGCGAGATGATGGGCAACAAGCCAGCCTGATTCGCCAGGCAACAGTCCAAAACGTTTGGCTGCCGACTTCCCGGCAATCACTGAAAAGCCCCGGGTGACAATGCACTACTCCCCCGAAAAGCCCGACTGCCAACCGGATAGCTGAACTCTTCAGTCGGCAGCAGGTTGATGGCACCGACGCTACCCGGTGGCCGGACGGTCCCCCGGAGTGGCGACGAATTGGTCAGGCGTAATGGCAAGCCGCCATATTCGATCAGCTCGCCACGCAAAGCCATTCGGTTGCCCTCAAACCTGCCTTGAGACGGCTGGAAAAAATTGCCATTACCCACCGTCAGATTGTTGATCGCCCAGACATCAATACCTGTGGGAAATTTTTCATTCCAGACAGTGAGAAAGCTGCCGTCATATTTGTCGTTGAGCAGCGTGTTGTGGGACAGATACAGCCCGTTTTCCAGCCAGCGCGGCCCTTCAGCACCATAAGAAACGATGCTCGGATTGTCCGTTCCGGCACTCTGGGCAATCACATTGCCAACGACATAAGCAATACCGCCATTGGGAAACTCCAGTTCGTAGGAAGCCCGCCCCTCCACACCATCGGCCAGCATGTTGTAGAGTACATGACTTTCACGTGCCCTGGATTTGACCAAGTGGCCCAGGTATCCATTCTGGAAGCGGCTGCCCCGCAGCGTAAACTTGCCGATTGCCCCGACATAGAGCAGATGATGCAACGGCCCCGCATGCCGCGGTGCCTCGCCAAACTCGCTATCGGATACCGCCAGGGACATATCGGCCGAATTAGCCGTCAGGATACCCATCTCGTTGTCGGCAAAGCGACAGCCGTGGATCGTCAGATGCCCCTTTTCAAAACGAATGCCGGCGCCATTACCCGCCGCTACCCGAGCCCCGCGAAACTCGATATTTTCGATCCGCACATTGCCCCCCCTGACCACCCAGATCGCCTTGCCTTCGGTGCTACGGCCATCGGCAAGCATCACCGGCCGCTCACCAACACCGCGAATAAGCAGATCATTTTGCGTCCAGACCGCGGGTTGACCGCGGTAAGTACCGGAGCGAACCTCAATCACCTCGCCGTCCTTGGCCAGACGAGCCGCTTCGCTCAGCGTGGCGACCTTTTCGCCAAACCCAACCAGCATCGTCGCCTTCGGCACCACCTCGCCCCAACGTTTCTGGGCGGCCAGCACAGCCTCCGGCAGTGCCATCAGTTTGCCATCTGCCCCACGGCGGATTTCCCCCAGATAATCCGTCGCTTGCGGCAACTTGTCCGAACTTTGGGCAAAAGCCATACCCGCCAGCAAATTGGCAACACTCGCGAGCAAGACAAGGCAAACATTGCTACAGGCAGTTCTCCGGGGCACTGGCATCTCCTTCTATAGATGAAACAAGGAACTACAGAATTGCATTGTGCCAAAAATATTCCAGGCAGAAAAAACGGGGCTCATCGCCCCGTTCTCGTTTTACCTGTTTTCTAGCGTTGACCGCAGCAGTCGATCAGCACCAGATTTTTGCCACCTACTTTCCCGACAATGCCATCATCAAGTCGTTGATGCGCTTGACGAACCCAGCCGGATCATCAAGTTGCCCCCCTTCGGCCAGTGTGGCTTGCTCAAAAAGCAGTGCCGCCCAGTCATCAAAACGACTTTCCTCATACTTCAGGCGCATTACCGCCGGATGATGCGGGTTGATTTCGAGGATCGGTTTGGCATTCGGTACCG
>CAYWNX010000033.1:0-13138 GCA_964459735.1 uncultured Dechloromonas sp.
GCCAGATCAAAAAGATCTACGCCAAATGGAGTAAGTGGGCCGGAGCGGGAAAATCCGGGCACAAAAAACCCCGCCCCAGGTGACCAGGGCGGGGCGAGGGTGGGCCGGGCTTACTTCGGCGTAGGGCTCCAGACAATCCGGGCCGCCGCGGCCTGGCCTTCGGCGTTGGACGCTGCGATTTCCTGGGCCGTCTGATACGGGATGGCGTGCTGCTGGACCGTCACCAGGCGGAATGGCCCGGGCCGGTGATTGGCGCAGCCCGCAACGAACCAGGCCCAGCCGATCAAAGCCGCGGCCAGGAGCCAGGGGAGGGGAGAGAATTTGGTTTTCACGTGGACAAGGAGGAAGGGATTTTTTCGTAAAGCCGGGCCACGGTGGACCGGGCGTAGTGGAGGAGGTTACAGTCTTCGGAATCCCAGGGAAAGCGGAGGTCAATGCAAGGCCGGTGCGGAAGGTAATTCCGCAGGATAGTTTCGTCCGACACATAGGCCCGGTCTAGCCTGGTCAATGCCCCGCGGTCATAATCCTCGATCACCGTCCGGGCGTTCTTCAGTCCCCGGGCCGTGGCCGCGAAGAGGGAGAGGGAGAAATGCTCCTTCTGGAACGAGATGAATTCCTGGCGGACGCTCTCCGCGTTGGTCTCGTGGGTGGCGGCCCAAAACCGGCCCTTGCTCCCCAGGTTGAGCACGTCAATGCAGGCGAACCAATGCCACTTGGTTTCCGGGGAGGCCGTGGCCACGCCCTGACAGGCCGGGATGAATTGCCAGAAAACTTCGGGATACCAGGTGAAGGAGGCCCGGCAAGCCCCCTGGGGATGGAAGCGGATAGGGTCCGGCGCATGATCGGAGGAGAGGCGGCGAACCTCCCAGCCGGCCCGCTCCCAGGTCTTGGCCGCCACGAGGAAGAGGCGGGCCGTATCTAACCCCTCGAATTTCTCCCAGGCATTGTCTGAAGGGAACGCGCATTCGTTCCCGTTAAAGAACAGGTGGATTTTTGGTTTCATCGGTTTTGGTTTCTATCGGTTTCACTTTCCGGTGCCAGAGATAGGGACCGGCAAACTTGAGGGCGAGCCCCGCGCCAATCACGCCAAACAGCCAGGGAGCTTGCCCAAAGAGTAGAATGGCCCCGGAGCCCAGGGCGACACAAATTCCGCCCGTCATTACCAGGTCCCAGCCGCGGACCAGGCCAAAGGCGAAGGCGGCCACGCCCAGGGCGATTCCGGCCCAGGCCCAGATACTAGCGACGCCCAGGGCGTGCTGTGCGGGCGTGGGGGGAGCTGGCGGGGTGTAAGCCTTCGGCCCGGACAAATGGGTGGTGTTCGTCCTGGAAACGAGGATTGGCGCAGGGGAGGAAACGGGACCGGGGGAAGCCGGGGCGGGTGGGGTCTCGATCGTCACCCGGGAGCCGGGCGGGATGGGCGTTTCCGTGGCCGTGGTGGAGGTCTCCAGGGTGGCCGGGCTCTCGGCAGGCCCGTCCTGGACAATGGAGCCCTGGGGCGTGGAAACGGTGGCCTTCGGCGCCGTAGGACGCCAGGAGGAGCAGGCCGAGCAGAGCAAGACCAGGACCAGGGAAAGGCATTTCATTGCTCCAGCTTGTCCAGGCGTTTCTCGTTGTAGTCAATCCGGGTGGTGAGCAGCTCCCGGACGGCTTTCACGTCCGCCCGGATGGTGTAAACGCCCAGGCCCAGCAAGGCCTGGACCAGATACATGATAACGTCCCCCTGGCTCATGGCAGCGCTTTGGAGACCGCGCAAAGAATATCCCGCTCCGCCACGGGGGAGTTTTCAAAGGTGACGGTGAAAAGCGGGGCCAGGAAATCGGCCAGGAGAGCGGGGGAGAGTTTCCATTTATCGGCCCGGAAGTTTCGCATGTCGTCAATGAGGACCGTATGCGGGAAGGGGGAAATCACGATAGAAGCCAGCTCCTTGTCCACGGGCGATTCGCTGGCCGTGTGGGCGTCCAGGAAAATGGTGGCGGGTTCGTTCAGGGCGGAGAGGACCGAATGGAGGAGGAGGCGGGAGTCTCCCAGGAGAATGGTGACATTCTTCTGGCCCGCGAAGCGCTCACAGGCCGCGGCCCAGGTCTCCCGGTTGGACTCGATGGAGAACACCACGGCGAAACCGCAGTCCAGGGCACACTGAATCCCGCCGCCTTCGCCCGTGCCGGTTTCAATGAAAATCCGGTTGGGAAATTTCTTCAGGACTTCGGGGCGGAGCGTGCGAGAGGGGCTTTCAACATAGGTCTTCATCGTCGTTAGTTTTGAGGGTTACAACTTACCAGGAAACATTCCCACCCAGGGGGCTCCAGCGCTGGACGGAAAGGAGGCTGGCCGGGTCAAAGCCGGGGCCCACGTTTCCGCCAATGGGGTTCGCGTCAATGGTGCCGATGGTGGTGCGCAGATTCATGGCGGACGGCGGGAGAATGGTGCGCAGATTGAAGAGGCTGGCCAGGTCCTGGGTTTCGCTGGCCGCCGCCGCCGCGGCTTCGTCGGCCCGCGGATAGATCGTGGCCAATTTGCTGGCCTGGTAGCGGGTCCAGAGCCGGAAGGCGACGAAGGCGGCGACGATGGCCGCCAGGATATAGAAAAAGATTTTCACGGGATGGGATTCCAGAGCCAGGATGCCGGGTCGTCATCCGGGACGAAGTTGGTTTTGGGTAGATCGGTTAGCATCCCGCCCAGGATGGGGCCCGAATTGCGGCTGGCGATGAAAAGGCGCAGGAGGAAAAGCCCCCCGAGGATGGCCAGGACGATAAAAATCCACTTTTTCATTTGGCGAGAATGCGGGTTAGAAAGTAGAGGATGGCCCCGACCAGGGCCACGCCCAAGAGCCAGCGGAGCCAGGTCGGAATCGCCCCGGATACCACGTCCCCCACGCTTTCCCCCAGGCCCTTGGCCGCACTTTTCAGGTTCGTGGGGATTTGCTCAATGGCGTCGTAAAAGGTGTTGAGCACAGCCTGGCCGGATTCGCGGTCCCGGTTTCCCGCGAGGAAAATATCGCGGTTCATGTTCTGGAGCGTGGTGGCCGCGGTCTTGTCCTGCTTCACAGTCGCCAGGATGTTGGGGGAGCCGTTCAGCAGCTCCGCCTTTTTCTGGAGCATGATCTGGGTATCGTTCTGGGCCTCGATCACGTCCGAGGGGACAAAGAACCAGTTGGCGACCGCGCCCATATCTTCGAGGATGGTGCTCATGGTTTTTAGTCTCCGAGGAAGTCCAAATAGAAATTGCCTACCGTTCCAACAATCGAAGTTGCGTTGCCGGTAAATTTGATGGGAATACCAGTGCCCGCGTTATAGCCATTGAAGAGTGACGCTTTCAGGTAGCGAAAAGTAAGAGGGATTCTATCGTCAATTTCGGCCATCGTGGTCCCTTGGTGGACGCCGGTTGCAACTACGGTGGTAGTTTCAATGCCGGTGATACGTTGCCAAGGAAAGTAAAGCGTCGCATCGGGGGTGCCTCCCATTCCCGCGCCATTCCCGCGAAGGTCCTTAAAAAATTCCAGCATCACTCCGGAATAGTGCTGCACAATGGTGATGTTCGCCAAGTCTCCCCCAAATTGCCAAAGCCCCTTTACCCGCAGGCGGATCAGTTTTGGATAGATACTCGCCACGAATTCTTTGTTGAAAAAAGGCACCGCGGGCAAGATGGGCAGCCGGAAACTTTCACAGCGCGAATAGGAATTTTTTTGATAATCGCTCCCAACGTTGCCTTCCGAGTTTTCAAATTCCTTTTTCGGGTCCCGGGCCAGCATGGCGTCAATGCGCGAAGTCAGGAGCCGGATGGAATTATCCAGTTGACCGAAAACGGGGAGGACGGTCTTGGGGTCCAGGGGGACCGCGGTTTCATTGGAGGCGGGCATGGGATGTTTATTTCCGGCGCAGGAGAATCACTAGGGCCAGGGCGGCCACCACGGCAAGGACAATCACCGTGGGGGACAGGCCGCCCCCGGTCACGCCATCCCAGGGCTTCAGCATGTTGCCGGTGCCGCTCTGGACGTTGTTTCCGCCCGTGCTCTGGTTCGTGGTGGCGGTGGGCGCGATGGTTGAGCTATCGCTCAACGAGACATTCATGGGAAGCATGGTGGGAGTTATTTTTTGCGGGCGATGAAGACCAGGGCCACGATGGCCGCGAAGGCCAGGACATAGAGCCAAAGGCTGGAGCCGGTGGACGTCGGGGCCGTGGGGGAGTCGGATTTGTTCGCGTAGGTTTGATCGGCCAGACCACCCAGCGTGGCGGATTGCAGGCCAGTCAGTGCGCGGAGCTTGTCCCCAATCCCGGTGACTGCGCCGCCAAAATCCATGCTGGAAATCGCGGGGGAATCGCTCGCCCCAACGTCAAAAAATTTGGAGAGGTCCAGGCCGCGGAGGTCCATCCCGGGAACGGCGATATTGCCCACGTCCGCCAGATTGTAACTGCGCCGGGCGTCCAGGGCATAGTTGGACACGTAGGAATCAGCTCGGAGATTGGAAACATTTTTGCTGAAGGACTGATTCAGCGTCGCATTGTAACTGTCCGAAATGGACGTGTTCGTGGTCTGCGCCAGATTCGTGGTGTTCTGGGTGGTGGTCTTTTCAAACAATCCGCCGAAGAGGGACATGGGAGGAGGGTGGGTTAGTTGCCGGTCAGGGTCAAGAGGAAGGAGCCCGCGCCGCCCGCGGGAGAGCCGCCCAGCCAGTCATAGAAGATCGGATAGGGTTGCCCGAGCTGATTATAATGGAACCAGGCACGGAAATTGCGCCGGTCCCGCGGGAGCGTGAAATTGACGGGCCGGGCCGGGCGGAAAAACGTATGCGGGTCCGCGTTGACCTGGGCCCCGGGCCCCGCGCCATTGAGGAAGGAAGTTTCCGGCCAGAGCCAAACGAGCTGCGACGAAGCCAGATTCGGCGTGTCCTTGTCAAACGCCAGGAGAACGGGCGACGCGCAATTGAGCATGAGCTGGGCCTGGCCGCCGCGCATATTGCCGAACGAGCACGAATAAATTTCCCCATCGGAAAGTTTCTCGAATCCGTCGAAGGGGGCGGACGCGTTGCCGTTTGTCTTGAAACGGAAAAGCCCGGCGCTGGCCAGGGACGCATAGGAGATAAACCACTGTTGGACGGACAGCGGATTTTCAACCAGGGTGATGGAGTCGCCGCTATCCACGTTTGATAATTTTGCCCAGGAGCCAGAGCCCCAGGAGGACCAGGAGCGGGGCCGCCAGGGTGGCCACGATAAGGGCCTTATCGCTTTTGATGGCGGAGAGCCCCGGGAGATTTAGCCCGCGAATGAATCCCGCAATGGGCGAGGGCGAGCCCTGGGGCGTCGCCTGCGCGGGATCTAAAGTTTGGCCCTGGGAGAACTGGCTGGGCGTCACGACGCTCCCTTGCTGGCCGGAATTATAGAGCGGGGCCCCATTCGTGGGGACAAGCAGCTCCGCCTGGGCCGGGGCCGGAAAAAGATTTTTGATGAAGGACAGGACCGTGGAATTATCCCCCACCTGGACGGGCGTGGAACCGGCCAGGCCCACGGGATTGTCCGTCCCCACGCTGGCCGCGTTGCCGGAGCCAGGGGAAAAGAAATTCACGATGTTATTGACGATGTTCGTCACGTATGCCGTGGGGGAAATGACGACGCTCGGGGCCAGCTCCTCCGGGGTGGGCGTGACGCTGGCCGGGGTATCGCTGGCGGGCGGGAAAAGCCGGTCCAGGACATTCTGGAGCGCCGGAGGGAGGAGTTGCTCCTGGGGCGGGGAATCAAAAAAGCTGGGAGCCGGGTCCGGCTGATCGAAGACCGCGCCAGCATTGTTGGCCTGGTCCAACAGGCCGCCCAGGTTGCCCGGGAGCCCGCCAAACATGGTGGAATTGAAGGCGGCCAAGTCCTGGGGCGCATTGGCCAACGCTTCCTTTGTCCAGGCCGAAAGGGTCCGGGTGTCACCCAGGGCACGAACCCGGTTATATTCGTTCAGGTATGCGTCATTGCCCAGGGTCCAGGCCACATAGGGGTCCGCCGTGTTCCACGCGTCCGGGGCGTTGGTTGCGCCCTGGGAGGCCGCAGGCGGAGGACTCACCACGCCGGGGTCCGGCGTGAAAGGGTCTTCGCCATAATTGGCCAGGGGGTCCCCGCCAATTTCGGCGTAGCGATTGAGATTGAACGGCATGGCGGGGAGCCCCGCTTATTTCCAAAGGCGACGAACCACGAGGACCAGGAGGAGAACGCCCAGGGCCATTACAACGAGCCCCAGGACGGAGCCGCCCGTCCCATCGGTGAACGCGGAGGGGAGCCACTTCTGGGCCAGGGTCTTGTTTGCTTCGGCCTGGGCCGCGCCAGGCTGATTCGGCCCCAGGGTGGCGTTTTGGGCCTTCATGGCGTTTAGCTTTGCCTGGGCGTCAGCCTGGATTTGCGTGACCTGGACCTGGCCCCAGGTTTGGAGGCCAAGCTCAACGGTAGGCTTCAATCCGCCCCAGAGATTGGAAATCACGCTGCCAAAGGTAAAATCGCTGGACGGGATTCCGCCCGAGTCGGGAATATTGGTAGACATAACAGAATTGCCGTCGTCATACTGCGCCGGAGCGCCGAAAGAGCCGGACGGGAGCATGGGTTTTAAAAAGGACCGGGGCGGGCGGACCCTGATTTAGTCACGTCCCGCCCCGGCTGGCGATGAAACCAAAGTTGAGGGTTTACTTTTTCAGGAGGGTGGGAGCAAGGAGCGCCGGGGCAATGTCGCCGTAGCAACGATCATGCATGAAGATGATTTTCTTGCCCGCCGCTCCGTTAATGTCGCCAATGACCTGGGGAGCCGTGCCCAAGGCCACGTAGGGGTTGGAATTCAGGAGCGTGTCCAGGTTCGTTACACCCGAGCCGGTGAGATCGGTGAGATAATCCCACCAACAGAACGAAGTGCCCACGAGATTGCGCTGGGCCCCGGCGACACCCGCCGCCGTAACGTCCGAATTAACGGACCAGGTATTGAGGGCGTTCAGGTCGCGGGTCTGAATCAGCCGCTCCACCACGTTGAGCGCCTGAATCTTGAAGAAGCCGCCCGCCTGGGAAATATCGCCGAGGGTGGCCGCCGCCGAATAGGAGCGCATGCCAATGGCGAAGTGCCAGCCCGGGACCGGGATATTGTAGCGCTGGGCCGCGGCATTGATCGTGTAAGCCTGCTCATAGGTCACGAAATCGGTCTTCAGGAAATTCCAGTTATTCGTGGAAACGTAGCGCTTCAGGTCCACGATATAGATCGAAACCGTGCCAGTCAGGGCAAAGGTGGGGGTGGCGTTGCCATCCATGTCCGCCTGGGTGGCGATGCTGATTTCCAAAATCGGGTCATTGTTGAACCGCGGGAAATTCGCCAGGAAGAGGGAGCGGGTGGGGTCCTCAATGGAGCCAGGCGGGAAAAGGAAGGGAATCCGGAGCGTCTTCGCGCCCGTGGTGTTGCCCGCGCCTTGGGCCAGCAAAGTGGGCGTGTCCAGGCTGTTGTTATAGGCGACGTGCCGCTGGCAGATGGAGAGGGCGTCCGCGTTCACCAGGTCGCGGTTTTGGCCGCCGTCATTGCCGGTGAGGCGCACGCGTTTGATGAGGCCGAGCTGACCTTCAGCCGCAGCCGTGGCCGCCGCCGCGTTCACCGTATAGTCCGCCACGATCACGAAACCCTCACGGGCGTAGTCGCGGGGCATGACAAAGCGCAGGATTGCGCCAAGAGCGCCGGTTTGGGCCGGAAGCTGGTCAACAATGGATTGAAAGAGGGACATGGGAGAAAATAGAGGGTGGGAGGAGCGGGGCCAGGGTGAGGGTTAGGCCGCGGCAGCGGTCGAACCAACGACGAAGTTGCGTACCATCGTCCAGCGATAGACGACGAACATGACAGCAACGACGAACACAGCGGAGAGGAGGACGCCAACAACTTTCTTCATGGGAGGGATTTTTTCGGTTTTTGGAATTTACTCCAAATGGAGTAGGTGAGAGCCTCCACCGTGGGGGCTCCCAATTCCAAAAGTCAAGCCGAAAAATCCAGCTTCCCGCCCCGCTCCTCGCCCCGTTGCGTCTGGAAAAACCGAAATTCGTGCGGCCCCAGGCCGGAGATTTCATCCGGGTTCGCGCCAATGGCGTCCAGGAATTTTAGCGAATTCGGGTCCGACAAATGAAAACAGATTATCTCCGTCCATTGCTCCCGCACGTCCGCGTCAATTTTGTTCGGACGCTGGGAGAGGGACAGGGAATCCAGCATGGAGCGCCTCCCGGTCTCCAGGACGTTTTTGAAATTCGGCGGGATGGCTCCGATTTTGCAAAACTTCTGGATTTCATCGCAGACAAAAAGACAATTTTTTCCCAGGGGTTCAAAGGCCTGGGTGGCGATTTCGTGAACCAGGCCCGCGAAATCATCGAAGGTCTCCAGGAAGGCCCCGCCATAGTTCACCGCGGGGTCAAAGAAGACCAGGCGATGGCGCTCCGCTGCCGCATAGAAACTTTCTTCATCGGTCGCCACCTGGGATTCCTGGGCGTTGAACCGGACGCGGAATTCCCCCTGGTGGTCAAAAATAAAAACCCGGTCATGGCTGGAGCCTTGCAGGTAGCGGAGGGCATAAGTGGTCTTGCCCATGCCACTCTTCCCCACAATCCCCATGTGCCGCGCCGGGTGATGGATGTTCACGGGACCTTTCCGAGCTTCTTCAAAACCGCGTTCACGATTTCGTTGAAAGCATGGTCAACGAACTTGGCTTTTTCCTTCCGGGTGGGGTGGAGGTCCAGGGCGTCCAGGAATTCCCAGGCCTCCCGGGAGGCCACCCCGCCTTTCGTGACTAGCTCCTCCCCGACAATCCGGGACAGTTGGTGATTTTCCATGACCATTTAGAGGTGGAGGGTTGCCAGAATCGGACCAATGCCAAGGTAAATGTCCAGGCGGACACCCCGCTTGCCGTTGACTTCAAAGCCCGTCAAAACGCGCCATTCGTTCAACGTGAACTTGAGGGAGAGCCCCCGAGGATAAGGCTCGGGGGTCTCGATCATTACCGGCTCAGGAGCCCGCGCCAGCTTCAGCTTTTGTCTCCGGCTCATGGGGCGATTCTCCTTTCTCCGCTTCGGGTTTTTTCTCCGGGGCGGAGGCCGCGGCCCCGCGCCGGGCCTGGAGCATCCGGGCGAACTGCGCTTCTTGGCGGGAAACCAGCGCCATCAGCCGGGCCTGCTTCAGCCCATGCTGGCCCAGGAGAATGACCAGGAGCAGCTCCGGCCCGTATTTATTCAGCCAGTCATATTTCGCCGCAATCTGGCCGACACTCTTCTTGACGAGGATTAGCTCCCCATCGTCCCACTTGTTTTCCTCCACCATCGCCAGGAAAGTGGCCAGGTGTTCGGGGGGCATGATGCGCCGGGCCCGGTTGGTGACTATCGCCGCCAGGCCTTCGTCCACGATCTCCAGGACGGAAACCGCGGTCTCCTGGACAAAAGACGTATCCACCACGGGGCCCACTTTAGGAGCCGCCCCAGGAGCCGGAGCCGCCAGCTTGGGGCCGCCCAGGCCGGAGCCCTTGCTCCCCGGGGGCCGCCCCCGTCCTCGTTTGAGAGTGCCCGGAGGCAGCGCTTCGCTACCAGGTCCAGGGCTTGGTTTTCCAGACGGAATCGAAGTAGGTTGGTCTGCCATGAGATTTCTTCTTTAAGGGTTGGGGGGCGTGGTTTCATCGGAAAAAATTTCCATGAATCCTTTGATCAGCGGGAGGTCCTCCAGGGTGAAGGCCTGGGCCGGTTTGCCTGGGGCCGCCAGGCTGGCCAGCTTGGTGTTGAGCAAATCCAATTCGCTCTTCTGTTTCGCGGAGAGGTCCTCTAGCTCCCGGTTGCGGGACACTACCTTGTCTGAGTCCTCGTTTTTCTTTTTGAGCTGGGAAATTTGGCTTTCCCGTTCGTCCAGGTCCGTAATTAAGGCCGACAAATCCGCCCGGGTGGCATCGTCCAGGGTGAGTTTCGCCAGTTGGTCTTTTGTGATTTTAGCCATGATGGGTAAATTAGGGTTAGTGACTTCCCCCAGGTTGAAAAGGAAGGGTTAGGCCGAAAGGAGCTTCAGCCGGTAAATCTGCATTTCCTTCCCCTTGCCCTTGCCCTTCTTCTTGATGGCGTCCGGCTCCCGGCGAATCAGGAAAACGGAGCCGCGCTTGATGTTCAGGTCCTTCACCTGGAACTTGAAGGAGGCGGAGAGCGGGAGGCCAATGGCCGCGCCGGTCGCCAAAGCGATGGCCGCGGGAGCCTCGAAATCGCCGTCCTCACCCTTCACCGTCTTGAAGCCCACGAATTCAAACGGGCCTGCTGCTTCGCCAATTTCCAGCTTCAGAATATCGCTGGAGCCTCCCGCGGTCTCACCCGCCGCCTGGTCGAAGAGACTGGCGTCAATCTTGACGTTGGTCCCCACGAGTTTCTTCAGGTCCGCCATGCTGAGCTTGCCGGACGTTTTGGTTTCATTCTTAGCCATATATTTCCTATTCTTTATTTGGTTTTGGTTTCACTGCTTCCCCCGGAAACCTTCCGGGAGGAAATTCTTTTTTCAACGTGGGATAGCCTGTTATTAATTTCAGCGGGAAGGCAAACGCAATTGCGCCCGAAATATCCCTGGGTGAAATCTATCCGGTGAATTTCCCAGCCAAAGGCCAGGTTGAAGAGGAGGCTATACTCTTCCGCCCATTCGGAAAATTCCGCCCAATCCCAAATAACGGGAATTCCCCGTTGCTTCGCGTTAGTCCGGTGATTGTGCCAATAGGCGCGCAGCCGGTTTTTCTTCCGATAAGCCCGCTTGACGCACGCCCAGCACTTCGCCCGGCCCCGGGCCGCCCGCTTCCGGCAATATTTGGTTTCGCATTTCATCGTTTCTTCCTTTGATCGTCCCGCCGCACGGTCCTGGTCACAAAATGGTCCTCCGAATAAAGGGAGAACGTGGGCACGTCCCGGGTGGAGGTGTTCGGGGTCCCCTCCGCTACCCGGCAAATTTCCTCCGCCGACAAATTCACGCCCTTGCAGGCCTTTTTCCATTTCAGGATTTTTCCCGTTTTCTTGTCCGGTTTCCAGAATTCCCGGGCCAGCTTCAGGGCATAAAGCTTTTTTCCCGCCACCCAGAGCCGCGGCCCCTGGGCCTCCACTTTCCATTCCCCCAGGCCCTTCCCCTGCTTTAATTTTCCGGGCCCCCGGCAAATGATGGAATCCGTATCACAATAGACCGGGCGGGAAACCGCGCAAAGGCTCCGCCACAAATAGGCCCGGACCCAGCCGGTAATGCTGGCCGCCGTGCAGACGTTGAAAAAGGAATTCTCCCGCACGGGCGTTTTCTTTTCCCAGAGCGTGAGACCGGCCTCCTCGAAATCGCGCCCCACCTCCCAGCCGTCCGCGGCCAGGCTCATGTCGCCATACTCCCTCAATTCCACGTCCCGAAATTCGCGGGGATTGAGCGCAAATCGCCCGTAAAGGGAATTTAAAATGAGCTTGTTAAAGAGCTCCGCCGTCTTGTCCCCCGCCGCCGCCGCGTCCGCCTTCTGGCGGTAAAAATATTCCACGTAGGCCCGGAAACTCCGGCAGTCCTCTGGCTGATAGACGGTCAAAATCTCCTTTACCTTTAATTTTCCCGTGTCCCAGGCCGCCAGGTATTCCCAGCCGGTCACAAAAAATTCCCGTTCGTCCAGGGGAAAGAGGACGGAGCCGGACACACTCCGCCAGGGGAGCGCCCCGCCGCCCTGGCCCCGGAAATGGACGAAGCAGGGGCCGATATTTTTGGGCAATTTGGTCCGGACCAGGTAATCCCCGCCAAACCAGTGGGCCTCGATCATGGCCCGCGGATAGGCGGAATTAATGTCCAGCATCGTCCAGGGCCCAGTCAGCTTGCCCAGGGCCCGGAATTCTACCCGGCCCCCATAGTAGAACGGTCTAAACCTGGCATCGTGCTTCTCGGAAAACTTGGGGGGCTCCATCCCAAATTGCTTTTTCAGAATGTGGAACGTCCGGCCCGCCAGAGTGAGGCCGAAACCATACTCTTCCACAAAATCGGTCACGAAATGGTGCAGGTTGATTAAATCGCTCCTCAAATAGCGCAGGATTTTTTCCCGGTGGGCCTCCCGCACGTCCGGCTCAAAAAGTTTGTAATCAATTTTCTCCTTTTCGTACGCGTCCAGGGCCACGGGGAGGAGCAAAAAGGAATCGCGGAATTCCACCCGGCCCACCCGGATTGAGGCCATGCGGCCCTTGACCGATTTAACGACCAGGGCCCGCTTGGGGAGGAGCGGGAGCAAATAGCGGAAATCGAATTTCCCGCCGTTGTGAAAATAGATATAGCCTTCCCACTTCAGCGCCGCCCGCATGAAGTGAGTTAGGCAATCCGGACCCCACCAAACCCGCGCAATTTTCCCGTCAAAGAATCCCGCGCAGAATGGTTTGGGCATCCGGCCCTTTTGGAAGGGGTCAGTTTCGCAGTCTCCGGCTCCTATTGGTTTCATCGGTGATAATTTCCACGCTAAAAACTTCGTTCAAATCCCGGGCCTCCCCGTCTTCGTCCTCCAGGTCCAAATCGTCCATCACGTCCGCTTTAAAGTAGGCGAAAAAGGTCTTCAGGTCCACGTCCTGGCGCTTGCCCTTGAAACCGCGGACGCGGAGCCGGACGCCCACCACTTTTTTCCCCTTCGTCGCCCGGTAAACCTTCTGGCGTAGCTCCTCAATGCTCTGGGATTTTAAAATCCGGCCCTTCACTTTGACGAAGGTGGATTTGCGCCGCCCCGTCCGGACGATCAGCTCCCCCTTTTTCGTCACCCGGACACTCTGCTTTTTCCGGCCCCGCTTGGGGAGCTGGACAAACACCCCGCCCCCGGTGATTTGGTCCCGGGACACCACGCCCCGGAGCTTGCGCCGGGCCGCGGCGCTCTTGACCGGCACAAATTTGAAACGGTTTTCCTCGTTCACGTAGCCCGCCAGGCGATGGCGCTTCCGGGAGATGGCGCTTTTCGCCTGGGGGGAAAGTTTCTTCCGCAGGTCAAAGCCGAAGGCCACCCCGTATTTTTTCAGGGCCCGGGCCTCCGCCTTATAGTCGTGTTTTTTCCGTCCCATTTTTAAAGGGGGCTTGGTTTCATCGGCTGCGCTTGTCCCATGTCGCCCGTGCCTGGTCAAGTTTTTCCCACCTACTCCATTTGGCGTAGGCTTTTTCGAT
>CAYWNX010000034.1:0-12976 GCA_964459735.1 uncultured Dechloromonas sp.
GGCCTCGCCGGAGAAGCATGAACTGGCCAAGCGGGCCAAGGACATGGGCAGCGCCGCCGTGCTGTTCAGCCTGCTCAACGCCGCCGTGGTCTGGACCTGCCTGCTCTGGCCCTGACAGACTCGGTCAGACTACGGTCAGCTTTGCCCGATAAGATGGCCGGGCAACTCCTCTTGGATAGAACTTTGACCCGCCTTCGTGGCGGGTTATTTTTTGCTCAAGGCGCCCGCCGGTTTTTATGGCGCCGTTCCATCTCGCGGGCCAGTGCGGAAAATTGTTCAGCCAGTTCGTGACGCATGAAACTGGTGCCGAAACTGGAAGGCAGCCAGCGCTCCGGTGTCATCTCGATATGGTAGTTGAGCGAGGTCCCGCCGGCGCTTCCCTGTACCGCCAGTTCGCTGCGCATGTATTTCGTCGAACCGGACAAGGCTTGCGAAATCAGCCGGCCATCGGGATACAGTTCAATACGGCGTTCCGATTCAAATACAAAGGAGAAAGGCCCGAAACTGGCCTTCCCTTGTTGGGCGATGCGATAGATGTTGCCGTCGCGGGAGACGACCCGGCTGCTCAGCAGATTGGGTACGAAGGCCGCCATGTGATCAAAATCAGTCAGCACCTCAAGTGCCAGGGCGGGCGGCACGGCAACCTGCAGACTGAGATCGGCAAAATAGATGCCGTTTCGATAGTCGACCGCAACATTCCCAGCCTCAATCGGCGCTGGCGCACTGTCGGCAGCGAAGCCCGGTGAAAAAACCAGCATCAGCAGAAGGCAGGTGGCGCGGCGAAACATCGTTGCCCCCCGACTTAATGCAAGGCCTTGGCCAGACGCGGATGCCGGGCGACATAGAGATAAAGCGCCGGCAGCACGAACAGGGTCAGGATGGTGGCCGAGATCAACCCGCCGATGACGACAAGCGCCAGCGGGCGCTGGGTTTCCGAGCCGATACCATGCGACAGCGCCATCGGCACCAGACCGAGCATGGCCAGCAAGGCCGTCATCAGCACCGTCCGCAAGCGTGACAAGGCGCCCTGGAAAACAGCCTGATACGCATCCAGCCCCTGCTGCTTGAGCTGATTGATATAACTGACCATGACCACGCCGTTAAGCACCGCCTGACCAAAAAGGGCAATGAAGCCGATTGCCGCCGACACCGATAAGGGAATACCGGTTAGCAGCAGCGCAAAGATGCCGCCGATCAACGCAAATGGAATGTTGCAGAGAATGATCAAGGCATCCTTGAAGGAGCTGAAGGCATCGAAAAGCAGCACAAAAATGAGCAGGATGGAGAGCGGCACAACCAGCATCAGGCGCTTCATGGCCCGTTCCTGATTTTCGAATTCGCCGGACCAGGTAATCGAATAGCCCTTGGCCAGTTTCAGACCGGCGGCCTGCGCCTGCATATCGGCGACAACGCTGCCCATGTCGCGGTCGCGGATGAAGACGCCGATGGCGACCACGCGCTGACCGGATTCACGGGCGATATTCATCGCACCGCTAGCCAGCTTGAAATCGACCAGATTGGCCAGCGGCACCTGCGCCCCGGAGGCGGTGGGAATCAGGACATTGCGCAGTTGATCGAGCTGCCGTGACTTTTCATCAAGGCGAACCACCACGCTGAAATGCCGGTCGCCTTCCCAGAGTTCCGTCGCCGCCTTGCCGGCAAGCGCCGTTTCGACGACATCCTGAACATCCATGACATTCAGCCCATAACGCGCCGCCGCGGCCCGGTCGATTTCCAGCCGGTACTGCGGCAAGTCGCCGTCACGGTCGATAAAGGCACGGACGACACCGGGCACCTGGCCAATCCGGTCAAGCAGCTCGTTGGCGCTGGCCTTCAGGGTCGGCAAGTCGTCGCCGAACATTTTGATGACGATCTGGCCGTCAATCTGCGAAATCGACTCAAGAATCTGGTCGCGCACCGGCTGGCTGAAAGTCGGCTCGATGCCCGGCATATCGTTCAGCTTGTCCTCCATGTCGCGGACCAGTTGCTCCTTGGTCATACCCTTGCGCCAGGCCGACTCCGGCTTCAGATCGACCAGCATTTCGGTCATGTTGATATTTTTCGGGTCGGTGCCGTCTTCCGGTCGCCCACCTTTCGAAATCACCGCATTGACCTCGGGGAAATCGGCAATCGCCCGGCGCAGCTTGCGCAACTCGCCCTTCGCTTCTTCAACCGAAACCGAGGTCGGCAGGGTGATATTGATCCAGATCGAGCCTTCATTCAGCTCAGGCAGGAATTCAGTGCCCAGCTGCGGCACCAACGCTGCCGTAATGGCCAGTGCCGCCAGCGCCAGCGTCAAAACACGCCGGGAATTGGCCAGCACCCATTTCAGCGCCGGTTCATATTTATTGTTGAACCAGTGCATCAGCTTCGTTTCTTCGTGCGGCACATGATGCTTGAAGGCAATCTTGCTGAGGAAAGGGACCAGCGTCAGCGACAGGATGAGCGAGGTGATCAGTGCCGCAACCACCGAGTAGGCCATCGGCGCGAAGATTTTGCCTTCATGGCGCTGCATGGTGAAAATCGGCAGGTGGGCCACCATGATGATGACCATCGAAAACACCGTCGGCCGGCCGATCTCGATGACCGCCTCCTGAATCGTCCGCGTGTGCGATCGATGATCATTCGACTTTTTTACCTCGCCCAGACGCCGGAAGATGTTCTCAATGACGATCACCGCACCATCGACAATGATCCCGAAGTCCATCGCGCCGAGCGACAGCAGATTGGCCGGAATATTGACCAGCGACAGACCGATGAAGGTGCCCAGCATGGCCAGCGGAATGATCGAAGCGACAATACCGGCCGCCCGGAAATCGGCGAGAAACAGGTAAAGCACCAGCGTGACGAGAAAGGCGCCTTCAAGCAGGTTGGTGAAGACGGTTTTCAGCGTTTTGCTGATCAGCCAGGAGCGGTCATAGAACGGCACGATCCTGACGCCCGTTGGCAGCGCGCCGTTGTTCAGGGAATCAATACGGGCCTTCAGTGCCTCCAGCACCATCGAGGGATTTTCATCCTTGCGCAACAGCACGATGCCTGACACCACGTCGTCCTGATCGCCGCTGGCATCGCTGATGCCGACAATGCCCTGCTCCGGTACCCGTGATTCGACCACTGCGGCAATATCGCGGACCAGCACGGGCGAGCCGTTGTGCTCGGCCACCACCACCTGGCAGATGTCCGCCGACGAGTGCAGCAAGCCAAGCGAACGGATCAGGAACTGCTGCCGGCCCTGCGCCACCGAACCGCCGCCGGCATTGGCGTTGGCGCGCTGTAGCGCGGTGAATAGTTGGCTGATGGTCAATTTGTAATCGCGCAGCTTGGCGAGATCGGGCCGAACTTCATATTGACGAATCGGGCCACCGAGCGAGACGACGTCGGCGATACCCGGCACTTGCTTGATCTGGCGCGAGACGGTCCAATCCTGAATGGCGCGCACTTCGCTGGGTTTCAGGCCCGGTGCTTCCAGACGGTAGCGGTAGATTTCACCGGTCGCCGTCGCCGGCGGCGCCAGTTCCGGTTCGACACCGGGTGGCAGATCGAGGCCACGCAGGCGCTCCTCGACCAGTTGCCGGGCAATGAACAGACTGGGCTTTTCATCGAAAGTAACGACGATGAAGGAGAGCCCGAACTGGGTATGCGAGAACATCCGGATCGAATTCGGCACCCCGGACAGGGCAATTTCCAGCGGAATGGTGACTTGTTTCTCGACCTCTTCCGGCGCCCGGCCGGGGTACAGCGAAATCACCGTGACCTGGGTATCGGTAACATCGGGAAAGGCTTCGATCGGCAGGGTACGGAAGGCGGAAATACCGATGCCGATGAATAACACCAAGCCAAGAACGATGAAGAGCGGCTGATGCAGCGCGAAATGGACGATGCGCTTGATCATTGAGCCGCCTGTGGCGCCACTTTCGGGGCCTGCTTGAAGAACTTGAGCAGATGGAGATTGCCTTCAATCACCACTTTTTCGCCCTCCTTGAGGCCGCTCGGCACAGCAATCCAGCCCTCCCGCTCGCCACCCGCTTCAACCAGCTGGCGACGATAGCGGCCCGTGCCTTCCTCGACAAAGACATAGCGCCGGTCACCCAGCAGGAAAACGGCCGCCGCCGGAACCCGCAGCACCGGCAAGGCCGGCAGTTCAACCAGGCCACGTACGAACATTTCACCCTTCAGGCGACGGTCGGCATTGGCGACCTCGCCACGCACCTTGATGGTTCGGCTGACCGGATCGACAAAATCGGCAACGTGCCGGATGACTCCCTTAAAACGCTCACCCGGATATTGTTTCGACTCAATCGCAAAGGCCTCGCCCGGCTTCAGATAGCCAAGATCGGCTTCGCTGGCATCGAGTTGCAGCCACAGGCTGGACGGGTCGGTTACGACGAAAAGTGGTGCCGCCGCCTGCTCCGGACGAAACTCCATGCCCGGATTGACGTTGCGTTCGACCACGACGCCGGCCAGCGGACTCCGCAGGGTATAGGCGCCATTGCCGTCGCCGCCCAAACCGGCCAGGCGCTGCCCGGCCCGCGCCGCTTCGGCCTGCGCCCGGCTCGCTTCGGCCTGGGCTTGTTGCCAGTCTTTTTCGGCGACCACCCCGGCTTCGCGCAATTCGCGGCTGCGCGTCAGGGCCTGTGTCGCCAGTTGGGCATCCGCTTGCGCCTTGTGCGCATCAGCCTGAGCCTGGCCATAATCCGGCGAGCTGAGTACGGCCAGCGCCTGGCCCGTTTTAACCACATTTCCGACGTCGACCGCAATACTTTGCACACGCCCGCCCAGTTGCGGGAAAACGCGCACCGTCTTTTCCTCATTCCAGACCAGTCGACCGGGCAAACGCAGCGTCCCGCCCTGGTCACGGTCAACCGTTGCCAGCTTGAGAAAATCGGCCTTGTCGGGCTCGCTCAACACGACCCGTTCGCCGTCGACTTTGACGGAAGCTTCCCTGGTCGCTTCCGGCTCTCCGGAACAGGCGGCGAGAGTTAGGGTGAGCGTCAGGCAGAGCGCCAGAGGGATGATGATCTTGTTCATTTCAACTTTCTGAATTCAGCCTGCAACTGCCAGTCCGACAAGGCTTTGGCGTAATCGGCGTGAGCGCTTGCCGCCTCTAGCTGGATCTGGCGCAAGGTACGGCGCGCATCGAGCAGATCCATCAGCCCCATGGCGCCTTTTGTGTAAGCAAACTCGGCCGCCCCGGCGACACGCTCGGCATCGGCGAGCAAACCACGGTCGAAGCGTTGCTGGCGGTCCCGTGCCGCCAACAGCGCATTGCGGGCCTGGTTGAGCTGCCCTTGAGCCAAAGCCTGCAACTGCTCGAACTCCAAACGGGCAACATCCAGATCGGCCTCGGCGCGAGCGATTTCGCCTTCGTATTCGTGCCAGATGAAAAGCGGCACGCTGACCCCAACGCCATAGCTGTTGGTCGGGGCGTTCTGGAGATTGTGTTCGTACTGAACGCCGACCGTGACATCGCGATTCTTGCGGGCCCGCGCCAGATCACGACTGGCTTCAGCCGCCGCCAGACGCCGCCGGGATGCCTCCAGGTCGGGGCGCTGTTCAAGCGAAGCCTGATTCAGCGCGCTGTCTTCAAGATCAGGCCAGCCATCGGCCGCCACCAGTTGCCTGGCCTCGGCCTCCCGGCCAATCAGGTAAGCCAGCGCTACCTGCGCCTGTTCCAGTTCGGCCTGCGCCTGCCGTGCATCGCTATCAGCCCGAGCCTGGTCGATCTGCAGTCGGGTCAAATCCACCGGCGCCAGGTCGCCGGCCTTCTGGCGCAGCTTGCCAGCATCGGCACTTTTGCCGTAGAGCGCCGCCGTCTCGCGTCCCAGCCTGAGTTTTTCCTGCGCCAGACGCAGGTTGTAATAGGCATAGCGCAGCGATCCGAGTTGCTGGCGTGCCGCATCGTCAAGGTCGAAACGGGCTGCCTCCAGCCGGGCCTCGGCGCCCTTGACCCGCAATTGGCGCTTGCCGCCGCGCTCGATCAATTGATCGAGGCGGAACTGGGTATCCATTTTTTTCTCTTTCAGGCTGCCGGCCCCGACGCCGGTCTGCGGACTGATCGACAGCGCATTCACCGAGACATCGGGATTGGGAATTTGCCCGGCAGCCCGGAGATCGGCGACAGCGCCGCCAAGTGTGGCCTGGGCCAGCCGCAGTTCGCGGCTGTGCTCGCGCCAGAGAGCTTCGGCCTCGTTCAGCGTCAGCGCAGCCGTTCCGTGCGCTGCGCCGAGAACAGGGAGCAGCAATAGCATTGAAAGTAGGCGTCGCATGCGTCAACCGGAGATAAGGGAGTGGTATCGTATGCAGCTCCCCTGACCAATTTCTGACACTCGATGCGCATCCTCCTCGTCGAAGACGACGCCCTGCTGGCCGACGGTTTGGCCCGCTCACTGCGGCAATCGGGCTATCTCGTCGAGGTCGCCAGCGACGGGCTGGTAGCCGATCGCTGGCTGGAAGCCGAAGCCTTCGACCTGACCATTCTCGACCTTGGCCTGCCCGGGCTCGACGGCACGCAAGTCCTGCAACGCCTGCGCAGCCGCAAGCAATCTATGCCGGTACTGATCCTGTCGGCCCGCATGGCGCTGGAAGAACGGGTTCGCCTGCTCGATATCGGCGCCGACGACTATGTCGTCAAACCGGTCGCGCTGGTCGAGCTGGAAGCCCGGGTCCGCGCCTTGATCCGCCGCGGCCAGGGCACGCCGGACCCGGTGATCAGCCTCGGCCGCCTGCAACTCGACACCGTCGGCAAACGCGCCTGGCTGGGCGACAACGCCCTTGAGCTGAGCGCCCGCGAATGGTCGGCGCTCGAATTTCTCGCCACCCGGGTCAATCGCATCGTCAACAAGGAACAGATTACCCAGGCCTTGTACAGTTGGGAGGAGGAAATCACTCCCAACGCCATCGAGAAATTCATTTCCCGGCTGCGCAACAAGCTCGAACCGGCCGGGGTCACCATCCGCACCGTGCGCGGACTGGGGTATTACCTCGAAAAGCCCGGCGATGCAAGCAAGTAGCCTGCGCCTTCAGCTGCTGCAGCGGCTGTTGCCGGCGATGCTTGCCCTGCTGCTGGCGGGTGCGGCAACGGCTTATTGGGTAGCCTGGCGCAGCGCCACCAAGGCTTATGACCGCGCCTTGTTCGACACGGCGCTGGCCATTGCCGAGCAACTGCGCATGCTCGACGGCAAAGCGCAGCTGCCGCTCACCCCGCAGGCTCGCGCCGTTCTCCTGACCGACAAGTTCGACCGGATCTTTTACGCCGTGCGCGGCCCCAGAGCGGAACTGCTGGATGGCGATAACGATCTGCCGATCCTGCCAACTGGCGCCCCGCAGGGCAGAAAGAGCGATGGCCGTTACTATTTTGATGCTGCCATCGCTGGCAGCCCTATCCGCGTTGCCGCTTTGCAAATGGAACTGGACGGCCAAGCAATTACGGTGCTCGCCGGCGAGACAATGATCAAACGCAATGGGCTGGTGCGTGAAATCCTTCTCGGCATGCTGCTCCCCGAGTTTCTGCTCGTCCTGGTCAGCATCAGCGTCGTCTGGTTCGGCGTGCGTTCCGGTCTGCGACCGCTCAGCGCATTGCGCCAGGAACTGGCCGGTCGCTCCCAAGCAGATCTCAGGCCGGTTCGGGTCGACATCCCGGAAGAAATACAGCCGGTGGTAACTGAAATCAACGCGCTGTTGCAGCGCCTGGAACATTCGCTGATCAGTCAGCGCAATTTTGTTTCCGATGCCGCCCATCAGTTGCGCACGCCCATCGCCGCGCTCCAGGCCCAGGTCGAAGCCAGCCTGAGCGAGGCATCGCCGGATACCCGCCAGCAGCTGGAAGGCATTCTGGCGGCAGCTTATCGCCTGTCGCATCTGGTCGCACAAATGCTGGCCCTGGCGCGGGCAGAACCCTCACTGGCCCAGACCCAGCCCGAGATCTCGCTCGAAACGGTGGTCCGGCAAGTCGCCGAGGTTTGGCTACCCCGGGCTTTTGCCCAGCAGATTGATCTCGGCTTCGAACTGGCGCCGGCCTTCGTCCGCGGCAACAATCTGCTGCTGCAGGAACTGCTCGGCAACCTGCTCGATAATGCCCTGCGCTACACGCCGCACGGCGGCACCATCACCGTCGCTTGCGGTCAGGATGAAGCGGCGAGTTGGCTGAGCGTCGAAGACAGCGGACCGGGGATCGCAGCCAGCGAGCGCGACAGGGTTTTCGAGCGTTTTTACCAGCCCCCGGGCAGTCGCTGCGATGGCAATGGCCTGGGGCTCGCCATCGTGCACGAAATCGCCCGCCAGCATCGCGGCCAGGTCATCGCCATGGTGTCGCCCAAACTCGCTGGGGCATTGCTGAAAGTAACGCTGCCGCCGGCATCGACGCTGGAGATTTAGCACTTCCTGCCGCCGAGCCGTGGCCAGCACTTCGCAATTTTTCGATGTGCTGCGGTCGACCGCAAAAAACGCTGAAAATCGAAGACCCTTCATCCAATGCAAGGCCGGCCACACCGACTGCATCCTCAAGCCTTTGCCCGGGCGCTGAGGTAAGATAGGTTCGCGTCATGCTCATTGATAGGAATCAGCCATCATGTCGATCACCATCACCATCGTCACTACCGCCAACCGGACGCTTCGGTTTACGCAATCGGAGCCCCAGCAGGTCAGCGAAATTCTTGCCTCTTTGCGGCGCTGTACGCAGTTGTTCAGCAATCGCACGCTGGTCGTGGTTTCCGATACCGGCACGGATGTCTTTTCGCCCGCCTCGATCACCCGTATCGAGATCGAAACCGACAACGATCTCTCACCCTACCTGCCGCCAGCCTGGGAAATTGCCACGCGCGCCCTGCCCGACGTCGCAACCCTCACCCCCGGCATGGTTGACGACCACCACATCGCCGCCCGAATCGACTTCTTCTTCGAAGGCGGCGACACGCTGGCCACCTGGTTTGAACGCAATCGCCCGCTCGGCGCCGCCGAACGAACGATGCAGATCACCCGCCTGTTCGAGCAACCGATCATTCCTTATCATCTGGTCAATCCCGGCATCGGCTTCATGAACCCGGCCGCCATGACCCGCGCCAGCCTCGGCATCACGATGACCGATGCCCCGACCAGCACCTGGCACGTCAAGAACGCCTGATCTCTTCGCGGCATTCAAGGGGAAAACCGGCGGCGGTTCAGCCCGCTTGACGCCAGACGTGGTCTGCGCCGGCATCCTTTGGCCCTTGAACCGATCAGGCTTTGGCCCTTGAACCGATCAGGCTTTGGCCACAACAGGCGTCCGCAAGACGGTAGCCAGCGCAATCGCCAGCGCCCAGGCCAGCCAGGCCGACCACAGGACATGCGAGATGAAATGGGCCCCCTGCACCAGGCGGGCCAGGCCCATGATTATCCCCAGCGCCACGGCACCAAGGAGCATCCGCTTGGCCAGCACAGGCCGGGTGGCGCGCAGGGCCAGTCCCCAGATGATCCAGACAAAGCCCCCCGAGGCGTGCCCGGAGGGGAAACAGACACCACGCACAATACTCTCGGGCGTGCTGGCAAACAGGCTGAGGTAAGGCGCATAGCCACCGAAATCAAGAACATCCCATGGGCAATGCCGATTGCTCAGGTGCTTGAGCGCGACGGTCAGCAGCGGAATCAGCAACATTCCGAGGATAGCCAGCCGGGCATTGTGCGGCGGCAGCCAGTCAATGCGCCGCCGCAAGCCAAGCAACGCGAGCCCCAGCGCCGGCAGCGCAAAAACATAAGAGGCGATTTTCAAGCCATGGTGCATCAGGTCGTTGAAAAACCAATGGCGCTCCCAGGGAAAACGGCCCACCCCCGGATCAAATGCCAGAGCGGAAATTGTCAGATCGAGGCGACTGCTCTCGAAAGCAAGCAAAAGCAGCAGCGCCGCCACAAACAGACCTAGCGCCTGGCGCTGCAACCATTTCCGGTCGGTATGGCCAAATCCCGAAGCAGTTGTCCCGGTGCGTTCTGGTCCGCCCAAGAGCCAGTTAGCGGGAGCTTCCATCCTGTCCATGATTTTCCATTAAAAGGGCGGCCCCCTGAAAATAGGCAATTGCCTCGTCGGTCAGCTTTTGGTTGTTCGGGATCGGCCGGGCTTCCTGACCATTGGCACTGATCCTGAAGGTTTCGACCTTGCGCTTGGGCAACAGCACCGTCATCACATCGCCTTTCAGATAACCGAGATTCTGGTAGGTCGACAGCAGCGCCCGCCCTTCCTCTGGTGCCATACGCAGAATGTCGCGCCCGACGAAGTGCTCGTCCGCCTCCAGGCCGAGCAGGCCGAGCAGCGTCGGCGCCAGATCGATCTGGCTGGCCAGCGTCTCGATACGCTGCGGCGAAACAATCTTCGGCGCATAAACGATGGCCGGGATGTGATAGCGATAAACCGGGATTTTGGTCTTGCCGGCGCTACTGGCGCAGTGATCGGCGACGAACAGGAAAACTGTGTTGTCGAACCACGGCTTTTGCTTCGCCTGCTCGATGAAGCGGCCAATCGCGTAATCCGCATACTTGACGCCGCCTTCCCGCTTGCCGGGCGAGGGAATGTCGATGCGCCCGTCCGGATAGGTAAAGGGCCGGTGATTGGAGGTCGTCATGACGTGAGTGAAAAAAGGCTTGCCGCTGGCGGCCTCCTTGTCCATGTCGCTCAGGACCTGATCGAACAGATGCTCGTCGGCCACGCCCCAGACATTCTCGAACTTGACAAGGCCATCCTTGAAAGCGGTGCGGTCGGTGACCTTATAAGCCTGTGACTCGAAATAGCTGTTCATGTTGTCGAACATGCCATAGCCGCCGTAGATGAAATGCGGCGTCCAGCCGCGTTCGGCCAACGTACTGCCCAGCGTGTTCAAATTGCTGATATTCGGCCAGCGCACGACGGAAGCGCCCGGTTGCGGCGGCAGCGCGGCAGATAGCGCCTCCAGGCCGCGTACCGTACGCGTGCCGGTGGCATAGAGATTCGAGAACAGCATGCCCTCTTTGGCCAAACGATCGAGGTTGGGCGTAATCCCCTGCTGGTTGCCGAAAGTTGCCATGAACTCGGCCGACATGCTCTCCATCATGACGACAATCACGTTGGGCTGGCGGGCCGGCAGGTGGCTCACGGGTTGCAACGACGAGTGGCTGACCATGATCTTGCCTGGCCCGGAAAGACGCTGCAGATCGGCCATCACCTCGGCATCCGGGCGGGAGGCGTAGAACTGGCGGTAATCCAGCTTGTTCTGACGGGCTGCCGAAAGGAAGCTGCGCCAGCCGTTATCGGCGAGTTCATTGGCAAAGCTGTTGCTGGAAAATTCCGGCGTCGCCAGTTGATAAGCGACGACAGCGAAGCCCAGCATCAGGCCCAGCGCCCACGGCATCTGGCCGGCCCGCTCCGCAGCGGCAGCCCGCTGTAGCGGGCGCCGCAAGAGCCACACGACAAACAGGGTCAGTGCCAGCAGCCCGGCGACAATTTTCCCCACCGGGTAGGACTGACGAATATTGCCGATTACTTCGGTGGTGAACACCAGATAATCCAGCGCGATGAAATTGAAGCGAACGCTGAACTCGTCCCAGAAAATCCCTTCCGAGACCGCCACGAAGAGCAGCGTAAAAACGAAAACGGCGAACAACGGCCAGCGCAGACGATCGCGCCACTTGGCCCGGGGCAATAGTTCAAACAGCACCCAAGGCGAGGCCAGCATCGTGGCGGCAGGAATGTCGCGCAGTGTGCCCAGCGCAAAAGCGCCGAGCAGGCCGCCCGGCGACTGTTGGCTGGCTATCACCGAGTGCACCAGCAGCGTGGCGCGGGTCAGCAAAAACACGCCCATCGCCAGCAGCGCGGTCAGGCCCCAGACGCGCAAGGCGGGTCCATTCAATCCATTGAAGCGCTTCATCATCGCCCATCAGTAAATAACAGAACGCTAATTTACCGAGCGGCGCGTGAGGAATTAGTGAGCCGATTGTGAAGAAATTGTGAGGCCAGTTGCTCGCCACAGCAATTTTGACAACGCTCAAAGAAAGTCGACTAATTTACTCGGATACTCATTACCGGATGCCGACCCCCGGCTCACTTTTCTTGAGGTGCAAAATGCAAAACAGACTGGAAGACAAGATTGCCGTTGTCACGGGCGCCAGCAGCGGTATTGGCCGTTCAATTGTCGAGCACTACGTGGCCGAAGGGGCGAAAGTGGTCGCTTTTGCCCGCAATCAGGAAGCGCTGAATGCGCTGGCCGCAGCCTACCCCGGCAAGGTGCTGGCGGTGGCCGGCGATGTGACGCAGGCGGCCGACTTGCAACGTCTGGTCGAGGAAACCACCAAGGCATTTGGCGGCATCGACATCCTGGTTCCCAACGCCGGTATCGCCCGGGTAGTTTCCTTCGCAGAAAGTACTGCCGAGGCCTGCAATACCCAGTTCTCGGTCAACTTTTTTGGCGCCATCGAAACCGTCCGCCTTTTCCTGCCACATATTCGTCAGGGCGGCTCGGTGCAATTCATCACCACCTTCCTGACCCAGGTCGGCTTTCCCGGCCTGGCCATTTACAGCGCCAGCAAGGCAGCGCTGAAGTCGTTCGCGCAAACCCTGGCCGCCGAACTGGCGCCGCAAGGCATCCGCGTCAACTCGATCGCCCCGGGCCCGATCGGCACGCCGCTCTGGGGCACGGTCGGCCTGCCGCCCGAGGTGCTCAACGTCGTCGCGCAGAATGTTTCCGCACGCCTGATGACGGGCGCTTTCGGGCAACCGGAGGACATCGCCGAAACCTCGGTTTTCCTGGCATCGAACGCGGCCAAAAACATTTACGGACAGGAAATTGTGGTCGACGGCGGCTACACGATCGGTTGATCGGGCTAGAACTTTCCTTGTGTCAGGCTTGGGTTTCCGCCCTGTTGGCGGGCGTACTTTCTTTTCCTTCGCCAAAAGAAAGTAGCCAAAGAAAAGGCGACCCCGGGTTACGCGGTCGGCTTTGCCGACTCCCCTGCGCTACTCGAAGCCGGCGGGGGCTGCGGA
>CAYWNX010000035.1:0-1942 GCA_964459735.1 uncultured Dechloromonas sp.
TACAGCGTTGCCCGTAGCGGCGAGTCTGGCGCAGATCGGCGAGTTTTCCTTCATCCTGGCCGGGTTGGGCATGTCGCTGGGGCTGCTGCCGGCCGAGGGCATGAGCCTGGTTCTTGCCGGCGCGCTGATTTCGATTGCCCTCAATCCCTTCGTCTTCGCCGCCATCGGCCCGATCAAGCAATGGGCGCTGCAAAGCTCGGCGCTGGCCCGCGACCTCGAACAGCGCACCGACCCTTATGCCGAATTGCCGATGAGCACCGAGCGCAAATTTCTCGAAGGGCAGGTCGTGCTGGTTGGTTACGGCCGGGTCGGGCGGCGTATCGCGCTGGCCTTGAGCGAGCGGGGCATTCCCTATGTCGTTGCCGAGCAGAATCGCGAACAGGTCGAGATGCTGCGCCAGCAGGGCATTGCTGCCGTATCGGGTGACGCCGCCGAGCCATCCGTGCTGATTCAGGCCCATATTGCCCATGCCACCATGCTGGTCGTCGCCACGCCGGACCCGATCAATGTGCGCCAGATCGCCGATATCGCCCGGACGCTGAACCCGACGATAGAAATTGTCCTGCGTACCGGCAGCGAAGATGAGTCACAACTGCTGCGCAAAGAGGCGATTGGCACGGTTTTCTATGGCGAGGAAGAGCTGGCCAAGGGAATGGCCAATCACGTTTTGCGACGCTTCGCCCCGGAGGCTGTGGCATCCGTCTCCTGATCGGCCACGAGGCGGGTCAGGGAAGTTTGGAGGCAGTCGCCGCCGACCTGTCGGCAGAACCTGCAAGTCGTCTTTACTGGCTCGTTCCCTTCATTTTTTCCATGGCCTTCTCCTTCTCCAGCTTGGCCTCCATCACCAGGTGATAGGCGATGTAGTACTTGTAGATGTTGCTGACGTAGGTCACGGTTTCGGCACCAATCTTCTCGGCGGCGACATATTCCACGTTATGGAACCAGACGTTCGGGTCCAGCCCACGCTTGGCTGCTTCCTTGCGCAGCTGGGAAATGCGTCCGGCCCCCGCATTGTAGGAAGCGAAGGCGAATAGCGCCTTATCCAGCTTGGTCATCGGCTCATCGCCATAGTAGTGGTCGATCATCCAGCGCATGTACTTGATGCCGGCGTGGATGTTTGCCTCTACTTCCGCAATGTTTCCGACCGCGAGATCCTTGCCGGTGGCGGGCATCACCTGCATGACGCCGATCGCCCCGACCCGGCTGCGGGCGGCCTGATTGAGCTGCGACTCCTGGTAGCCCTGGGCCGCCATCAACAGCCAATCGACATCGTATTGGCCCGAATACTTCTGGAAATGTTGGACGAGGTCGAGGAACTTCTTGCGTTCGGATTCGGAGGCGGCATCCTTGACGTATTTTGCCGACTTCAGGTAACGCGTCAGGATCATGTTTCCCGCAGCCGTTCCATAGGTGTTGCGAGCAATGAAATCGTCCACGGCAGCTTTCAGTTGCGGGCTGTTCTTGCGGATTGCCCAAGCAATACTGCCGCCAGTGCGTAGCGCGATTTCCTCATGCACCGTGATTTTTGGAAAGACCTGCTGCCAGAAGAGAGCCTTGTGCTTGTCCACGACGATGAGCGGAATCAGTCCGGCATTCAGCATCTCGATCAGGTCTTCGTCCTCCAGCGTTTCCGGTACTTCCTTGATGATCACTGCGGACTTTTTTGCGCTGGCGAAGCGCTGGTTGAGTGCCTGCAAACTAACGAAATAACTGGAAGACTTGCGTACGAAAACGACCTTGCCGGCAAGATCGTCGATGCTGGACACCGAAGGTGAGGCCGGGCCTGACAACACCAGTTCGCTGACATTTGAATACACGGGCAAGGAAAAATCGACCAGTTGCTGCCGCTCGCTGGTAATGGTCAGATTGGACGCTGCGATGTCGCCTTTTCCGGCAGTCAGTGCGCTGAGCAACTCGCCTCTGGCAACCGGAATGAACACCA
>CAYWNX010000035.1:1952-12875 GCA_964459735.1 uncultured Dechloromonas sp.
CGCGTAGCTTGAGGTGCTTTTGCTTGAGTTGTTTGTTCTTGGCCAGTTTCTTGTTCAAATCGGCTTCGAACAGGCGGGCGAAATCATGGGTCGTACCCCGCTGAACGCCCTTGTCTACGAAATAAAAGGTCTTGCTGTAGACCGTCAGAACCCGAATGACACCGTGCTTGAGCATTCCGTCAAGATCGTCGGTCCGTGGCTTCGTCAGCTCTGCTGTGGTGATACTGAGTTGTTCGCGCTGCGGCTTTTGAGCGGGGGCCTTGACTTCGGTAGCGGCATACGAAGGACTGGCGAACAATGAACAGGCAAGTGCCAAGACGGCCAGGACAGTCAGCCAAAAGGCCGATGGAGAATCAGCCGTGCGGTGTGCCTGCCGGCAGTCATTTTTCAACATGATCAGCACCCCATTAATTCGTGAAAATGAACGGTTGCGGCCTCTCTGTCGGAGAGCCCTAAACCCTGCTTCCTTAATGGTTTTAGTGTAGCCAGGCGGATCAAAGTTCATTACGGAAGGCTTGGCCCGGAGCGAATGGCGGGCGCTAGCGAATCAATCGCCAAGTCCTGAAAATGCAACATGAAGCACAGAGCCGATGCCGTCTGGCTGGCCAACAAAAAGGAATTTGCTGCTCTCTGCGCACGGTAATATTGATTCCGCAGTGAGTATCAATGGCCACCAATACGCTCAGACTTTCCCAACGATCACACGCCTGCCCCTATGAAACGTAATTTCCAAACGCCTTTCCTTGCCTTGATATTGCTTTCCGACATCGTGCTGGCGCAGGAAGTTGAACCGCGGGCATATACCAATGCACCAATCGGGGTGAATTTTCTGGTCGTCGGCGCCGGCTATTCGGAAGGTGGGGTTTCATTCGACCCTGCCGTTCTACTGACGAACGCGCAGATAAAGACTGACCTGGCAGTACTGGCATATGCCCGGGTGCTGGATATCGGCGGGCAGTCCGCCAAATTCGACCTGATCGTGCCTTACGCCTCACTGAACGGAACGGCGGAATACATTGGGCAGCCAGTGGCGCGCGAGGTATCCGGATTTGGCGATCCGAAATTGCGCCTGTCGATGCATTTCTACGGAGCTCCTGCACTCACCCTTGATGAATTCGCCAGCTACCGGCATGACCTGATCATTGGGGGAAGCCTGCAAGTATCCGTACCGGTCGGGCAGTACGATCATGAAAAACTGGTCAACATTGGCACCAACCGCTGGTACGTCAAACCCGAACTCGGTGTTTCAAAGGGCTGGGGCCGTTGGACTCTGGAAGGAACCGCTTCGGCAACTGTCTTCGGCGATAACGATGAGTTTTTCGGTGGCAAGCACCGGGAGCAGGCGCCGATTTATGCCTTTCAGGGACATCTGGTCTACGGGTTTCCTTCTGGTATTTGGGGGGCGCTGACGGCCGCCCATTTCAGCGGCGGGCGAACTACGCTCGATGGCGTTCGCGGCAACGATCTGCAGCAAAATTCCAGAATCGGTGCAACATTGGCGTTGCCGATCAATCGACAGAATTCGATCAAAATTCATGCAAGCTCCGGTGTCTCTACGCGTACCGGAAGTGACTTCGACACGATAGGCATTGCCTGGCAGTATCGCTGGGGCGGCGGGCTATAGCAGCGCGACGGGGCGTGGCCAAAAGAAAAGGTAATCCAGTACTTATGCCGCTGTGATGTGGCCAAGATGTTCAGGGTTTTGATCGGCAGTTGCCTTCAGCTGTTCAAACGCCGCGTTGGCCGATAGAAAAACGCTCCCGGACAGCGTCGACCACAGCATTGTGCGCATCAGGCGGTCCTGAATCGGCCCCTTGACCTCGGCCAGGTGCAGCCGGATGCCGCGTTCGGCGAGGTCGCGATTCAGTTCGGCAAAGACATCGACCGCCGTGCCGTCCATCAGGTTGACCGCGCTCATCACCAGCACCAGATCGTGCACGCCGGCAACGTTGGTCAACTCCTGATTCAGCCGCATCTCGACGGCGCCGAGGTTGCCGAAAAACAGCCGCTCGTCGATCCGGATGAAGAGCACGCCGGGGATCGTTTCGGTGCCATAGCGTTCGATATTGCGGAAGTGTTCGCTGCCGGGAATCCTGCCAACCACCGCAATATGCGGCACGCTGGCGCGAAAGAGCAGGGTGGCGATGGAGAGCAAAACGCCGAGTCCGATGCCGAATTCCAGACCAAAGAGCAGCACCCCGCCCGCCGTGCCGAGCAAGGCCAGGCCGTCGGCACGGTCGTAGGCCCAGGCCTGGCGAAAGGCGCGGAGGTCGATCATCGAGAAGGCAGCCGTCATGATCGCCGCCGCCAGCACGGCCAGCGGCAAGCGTTCGAACCAGTGCGCCGCGCCGGCTACCACGGCAATCATGGCGCTGGCCGAGATGATGCTGGCCAGCGGCGTCTGGGCGCCGGCTGCGACATTGACCGCCGAGCGCGACAGGCCGCCGCCGACCGGCATGCCGCCGTAAAAGGCGGCAACGACATTGGCGGCGCCCAGGCCAACCAGTTCGGCATTGGCATCGACCCGCTCACGCCGCTTGATGGCCAGCGCCTGCGCCATCGAAATGTTTTGCACCATGCCGATCAGTGTCATCACGAAGGCGGGAAAGACCAGCCGCTTTACCGTGTCGAGCTCGGGCAGGAAAAATACAAAGCCCGGCAAGCCTTCGACAATCGACCCCACAACGGCCACGCCATGTACCCGGTCAAGCTGCCAGTGGACGACCGCTAGCGTGCCAGCTAGCACGACGACAAGCGGCATCAGGCGAGCGATGAATGACGCCGTGCCTGCCGCGAAGCCGACACGCCTGAGCAGCCCGGGCAGAGCGAGCTTGACAAAAATCAGCCCGGCCAGCGCGCTCAGGCCAATAGCCAGTGTCGGGCCGGCGCTGTGCGGGATTTTTTGCAGCAAATCGAGGAGTACTGCCCAGTTATTGTCCCCTTGCGGCGTTATACCCAGCAAATGCTTCATCTGGCTGATGACGATCAAGACCGCCGAGCCCGAGATAAAGCCGCTGATCACCGGCCGGCTGAGCAGTTGCGACAGGAAGCCGAGGCGCAATAGCCCGCAGGCCAGCACCATCAGCCCGGAAAGCAGCGCCAGCGTGGCGGCGAGCCCGATGTAAGCCGGCGAGCCGGGCGGCGCCAGCGGGCTGAGCACCGAAAAGGTCATGATCGCCGTAATCGCCACCGGCCCGACCGCCTGCACCATGCTGCTGCCGAGCAGGGCATAGGCGATTACCGGAAAAATGCTGACATACAACCCGAGCTGCGGCGGCAGGCCGGCGAGCAGCGCGTAGGCCAGGCTTTGCGGAATGACCAGAATGGTGACGATGAGGCCGGCCGCGACGTCAGCCCCGAGTTTTTCCGGGGGATAGTGTGCAATCCAGCCGGGGATCAGTTTGTTGGCGACGGACATGACTCAATCGTTAAGCTGGCTCTTGTTCATGAAGCTGGTCATCGTATTTCAATACACGACAGGCCACCACGATCGTTCGCTGAAATCCGAAAAATCAATTTTGGACTCACCGGTGGAATCAATGTTTGTCGAGAAGCGGCGATATTCCGGTATGGAGCATGAGTATGGCGATTAGTCGTGATGCAGCAATGCTGGCCGTGGCAGGAAAAAGTGCGTCCCGGGTCGAAACCAATCCTGAGTCGCTGCAAAGTTTAAGTGGGCACCTCCGGGGCAGGTTTGAGGTGTCGGAAGATTTTACAAAGTACCAAATTTACAGTAGTCGAAAAAATGCCAATTTAATAACGTCTGCGCTGTAACCCATGTCTGGTGGCTGTTTTCGATGATTTGCTGTTAATTGGCATATATTGTGCTTCTGTATCGTTATCGTTACGTTTATGGAAACAGGGTGCAATCATGAAGTCCTTATCAAAAAAAATCGCTTTCTCCGCGACACTTCTGTCAGCTCTGATTTCAGGGCACGCATTTGCCGCCACCGTTGATTTAACCAATAAGGGCTACGTTACCTACGGTGACGCCAATTCGTACTCATTGCCGTTGAATGGCCTTGAAGTCATGTCCGGGCCTGGTCAGATTGATCTTTTCACCAAGCTTGGCCTTGGTGCCAACGGGCAAGTCGGTAATGGTGTTGCAGGCATGGATGACGCCTTCGACACGCCACAGGCAAACAATATTCCCGGTTTTCGCATGGGTGCGGCGAATGAACCCGGTGGGGTCCAGGGGTCATGGGACCGCAATGGTTCATGGGATTCGCAATTGAGCAGTTTGAACACCATGTTGAATTTCAGTTTGAATTCGATGGTGTTTTTCTTTGCCAACAACGAAACGGGCAACGGCGACAATCTGGCTGGATGGGCTCGTGTTGAACTAACCAGGATCAGTACAAACAGCTCGCTGGGTATTTTCGATATGACCAACGATGCCGATAAAAACGGAACCGGTGGCTACGGTCCTCCCCCGATTGGTGGTGGCGTCTTGATGGGGAATGTCGGCAACTACACTACAAGCAACAATGCACCAACGGTTGCTGACTTTTTGATGTCAGGAGGCGCGGTATGTTTGAACGCCGGGGTAATCGTGGATTGTTCGGCTGCTCATGATCAGGAGGTTCAGCACAACCTCGGTGGTGATCGCGCAGCCTACGCCGTGGTTGTCCCGGAACTGGATGCCCTCATCGCCGGACTGCTGGCCAATAATGCAGACCTTAGCGACTATGCGTTGCATGTGGACTATCGCCTGGGGTGTGGGCCAGAGGGCAGTTTTCCTCAGGTTCCCCAAGGAGGTAACACCGAGTGCGATCCTAACTACGCACTGAATGGTGGTGATGAAAAAGTGTTCCTCGGTACGCAACTTGCACGTATTAACAATGTGCCGGAACCGGGTTCTGCCATGCTGGTCGGACTTGGGCTGATCGGTGCAGCCTTGATCCGCCGCCGTCGAGTTCAGGTATAAACGGTTGAAAATGGCTGGATGAAGCCGGGGTTTCCTGGCTTTAATGAGATGGTCAGCCCGATCCCCGCCAGCGGTAAGCTGAGTGGGGATTTTTTATGTGCGATATTGTTTGTGGTTTTTCAGGTGCATATTGCCCCCTCTTGATTGAGTTTTCGGGGGGCTTTACTCCGGGAAATTTGCCTCTGATCTGCGGTGAACCGGAAATTCTCTAATTTTTGAAGTCCTCCCACAGGCAATCAGGCCAATTGCTGATTGCCTGTGGGAGGGCGTGAGCATCAGCTCGACCGGCCTGTCTTACTTGCCCGGCTCGTTGGCCAGGGCCTTCTCGGTGATTTCCTTGTAGAGATTCAGGCCTTTGGTGACGAGTTCGTGGTATTCCGGATGGCGCTCAAGCAGGGCGTGCATGGCGCGAACGTCGGCGAGAACCTCGGCGAGGTCATCGACCTCGAATTTTTCCAGGGTTTCGCCACGCTCGACTTTTTCCTTCATCTGCAGGGCGCGCGGCAGGCGCTGTTCATTGAAGCGCTCGAGAAGTGCCTGGATTACGCCTGCATCATCAGCTTTGTTTGACATGATTGCCTCCGAAAAGAGTGGGATGAGTCTGGGTCTGGGTTAAGTGTGGCTTGCCGATGGGCTAAAAACAAGTTCAGGGCGTCGCCGCCGCCCAGCCGCCGCCGAGTACCTTGAACAGCGTGGTGACGGCAGTCAGCGCCTGGGCTCTGGCTTGCGATTCGTTGATCTGTGCCTGGAACAGATTGCGTTCGGCATCCATGGTGGTCAGGTAATCGGAATAGCCGGCTTCGTAGCGCAGGCGGGCGTTGCGGGCGTAGCTGGTGAGGGCGTCGACCTGGCGGATGCGAGCGTCCATCACCTCGCGCGACTTGATGCCGCCGATCAGCGCGTCATCGACTTCACGGAAGGCGGTTTCAATCGCCTTGCGGTATTGCTCGAGGGCTTGTTGCTGGCGCGCTTCTGCCGCCTGCACCTGGCCGGCAATGGCGCCCGCCGTGAAAATGGGGGCGACGAGATTGCCGCCGTAGGACCAGACTCGCGCCGGACCGCTGAAGAGGTCGGAGAAGGCGACGCTGCTGGAGCCGAGCAGGCCGGTCAGGCTGACTGTTGGGAAATAGGCGGCCCTGGCGACGCCGATCTGGGCGTTGCTGGCGACCAGCGTCTGTTCGGCCTGACGGATATCGGGCCGGCGTTCCAGTACCGACGAAGGCAGGCTGACCGGTGGCAGGGGCAGGCCCATCTCGGCGACGGCCTTGCCGCGGGCAATCGGCCCGGGCAGGCGGCCGAGCAGGGCGGAAATGGCATTTTCCTGCTGGGCGATGGATTGTTCGACGGTCGGGATGGCAATGCGGGCGGTTTCGACTTCGGAACGCGCCTGGGCAAGCTCCATCTCCGAAACGACGCCGCCCTTGAAGCGCAGGTCGAAAATGCGCAGCGACTCTTCGCGGGTGGTCAGGGTTTGCCGGGAAATCTCCAGTTGCTTGTCGAGGTCGCGCAGGCTGATGTAACTGTTGGCGACAGTGGTGGCCAGCGACAGGGCGATGGCGCGGCGGGCTTCCTCGGTGGCCAGCAACTGCGCCTGACTGGCTTCGCTGGCGCGGCGCAGGCGGCCGAAGATATCGATTTCCCAACTGACGTTGAGGGCCGCGAAATATTGGCTATTTATCGGGTTGACCGTAGCCGGCAGCGGCGTGATGCCTCTTTCGCTGGCTCGGGCGCGGCTGCCGTCCAGACTGGCGCCGAGCTGCGGGAAGAGCTGGGCGCGCGTCGTGCCCAGCAGGCCGGCGGCTTCGTCGACCCGGGCGGCGGCGATTTTCAGGTCACGGTTGCTGGCCAGCGCTTCGGCAATCAGCGCATCGAGCACCGGATCTTCGAGCTGTGTCCACCAGGCCAGATTGGCCAGTTCTTCGGGTTTCTCGCTGGCCGGCAGGGCGCCGCCGCTGCGCCAGGCAGCGGGGGTTTCCAGCGGCGGGCGCGCATAGTCCGGGCCGACGGCGCAGCCGGTGACAAGCAGCAGGCCCAGTGAGCAGAGGGTTGCATTTTTCATGCTTGATCCCCCTTCTGCTTGCCGGAGCGATCGGCGAGTTTGCCCAGTAGCACGTAGAACATCGGGATGAAGAAGATGGCGATTACCGTTGCGCCGAGCATGCCGCCGATCACCCCGGTGCCGATCGAATGCCGGCTGTTGGCCGAGGCGCCGGAAGCAATGGCCAGCGGCACGACGCCGAGAATGAAGGCGAAGGAGGTCATGGCGATCGGGCGCAGGCGCAGGCGGGCCGATTCGGTGGCGGCTTCGGCGAAGGATTTGCCTTGTTCGCGCAGCATCACGGCGAATTCGAAAATCAGGATCGCGTTTTTGGCGGCCAGCGCAATCAGGGTGATCAGGCCGATCTGAAAATAAACGTCGTTCGGAATGCCGCGCAGAAAGATTGCCACCAGCGCGCCGAGCAGGGCAAAGGGCACGGCGAGGATGACGCCGACCGGCAGCGACCAGCTTTCGTATTGCGCCGCCAGAATCAGGAAGACGAAGATCAGGCCGAAGACGAAAGCGATGGTCGATGTGCTGCCCGCCATCTTTTCCTCGCGTGCCTCACCGGCCCATTCGTAACCGTAGCCGGGCGGCATGGCTTCCTTGGTAATTTCCTCGATGGCCTCGAGCGCCTGACCGGAACTGTAGCCGGGGGCGGCCGAACCGGTGATCTTGACGGCCGGATAGTTGTTGAAGCGGGTCACCAGATCAGGTCCGGTGACGTAACGCGTCTGAACTACCGCCGACAGCGGCACCATTTTGCCCTCGCGGGTGCGGACGTAGATGTGCTGGATGTCCTCCGGCTTCAGACGGAAACCCGGCTCGGCCTGCAGGATGACCTGCCAGAGCCGGGAATCCTTGGGGAACTGGCTGACATACATCGAGCCGAACAGGGTTTGCAGGCTGTTGTAGATGTCCTGCACCGGCACGCCCAGCGTTTCCGCCTTGTCGCGATCGACATCGACCAGCAATTGGCGGCTGTTGGCGCTGGCGGTAGCCGCCACGCCGTGCAGTTCCGGTCGCTCCTTGCTCTTGGCGACGATCTTGCGCATGGTCTCGACCAGTTGCGCGTAATCACCGCTACCCTTTTGCTGCAGCCACATTTCGAAACCGGAGGTGACGCCGAGGCCGGGGATGGACGGCGGGTTGATCGGGAAGGCGACGCCTTCCTGAATCTGGCTGTAATCCGCCGCTGCCGCCTTGATCAGGGCCGGCGCCCGCAAGGCCGGGGCCTTGCGCGCCTCGAAATCCTTCAGCGAGACAAACAGGACGCCGGTGCTGGTCTTGTACTGGCCGTCAATCAGCGAGTAGCCGTTGATCTGGCTGACATTGGCGACGGCCGGGTGCTTGCTCATGAATTCGGCGGCGCGGGCGCCGACGACGCCGGTGCGGTCGAGGCTGGCGGCATCGGGCAGGAAATAGGGGACGAAGATGTAGCCCTGGTCTTCCTGCGGCACGAAGGCCGAGGGAATGATCTTGAACAGGAAGCCGGCGCCGAGGCAGAGCGCCAGGAAGGTGAGCATCGGCAGTTTCGGCCGGCTAATGAAGCGGACGACACCTTTGGTGTAAGCATTGGTGATTTTTTCAAAGCCGGCATCGAACGCCTTGAAGAAACGGTTTTTTTCGCCGTGATGCGGCTTCAGGAGCAAGGCGGCCAGGGCTGGCGAGAGGGTCAGCGCGACGATGCCGGAGAAAACCACCGAGATGGCGACGGTGACGGCGAACTGCTTGTAGAGCAGGCCGGTCATGCCGCTCAGGAAGGCGACCGGGATGAAAACGGCGCAGAGCACCAGCACGATGGCGATCACCGGCCCGCTGACTTCGCTCATCGCCCGCTTGGCGGCGTCTTTCGGCGACAGCCCGAATTCGGTCATGTTGCGTTCGGTGTTTTCGATGACGACGATGGCGTCATCGACAACTATGCCGATGGCGAGAATCATCCCGAACAGCGTCAGCATGTTGATCGAGTAACCAAGCAGCAGCATGCCGATGAAGGTGCCGAACATCGAAATCGGCACGGCAATGGTCGGAATGATGGTCAGGCGCAGGCTTTGCAGGAAGAGAAATACAACGAAGACGACGAGCACGACCGCTTCGAAGAAGGTGTGCACCACTTCGTCGATCGAGGCGGCGACGAAGCGTGTCGTATCCATGGCGATTTCGTATTTGATGCCGGCCGGGAAGCTTTGGGCCAGGGTTGCCAGCGTTGCGTTGACCTGCTTCGAAACCTCCAGCGCATTGGCGCCCGGCTGCTGGTAGACGGCGATCATGGTCGCCTTCTTGCCGTTATAGACGTTGCGCAGCGAGTAGTCCTTGCGCCCGAGGTCGGCCCGCGCCACGTCCTTGAGGCGGACGATCGAAGTGCCTTTTGAGTCGGTGCGCAGGATGATGTTTTCGAACTGGGCAGGTTCGGTCATCCGTCCACTGGTCGTTACCGGGAAAGTCTGCTGCACCGGCTGCGGAGTCGGCGACTGGCCGATGCGGCCAACTGCGAACTGGTTGTTTTGCTGCGACACGGCGTTCGAGATGTCGGAAGCGGTAATGCCCAGCGCCGCCATGCGGTCGGGCGACAGCCAGATGCGCATGGCCGAATCGACCACCCCGAAAATGGCGGCCTGATTGGCGCCGGGCAGGCGCTTGATCGCATCCAGCACATTGATGTTGGTGTAATTGGCAACGTAATCCTCGTCGTAGCGCCCGTCTTCGGAATACAGCGCAATCAGCATCAGGAACGAAGCGCTGCGCTTCTGTACCAGCACGCCCTGTTGCGCAACGCTTTGCGGCAGCAGCGGCATTGCGGCATTGACGCGGTTCTGCACATCAACCTGCGCCAGATCGACGTCGGTGCCGATGTTGAAATAGACGTTGAGACTGTAATTGCCGGTGGCGGAACTGGTCGACGACATGTAGATCATGTTGTCGGCGCCATTCACCTGATTTTCGACCGGTGCGCCGATGTTCTGGGCAACGGTGCTGGCATCGGCGCCCGGGTAGTTGGCGCTGACCGTGATCTGCGGCGGGGTGATTTCCGGGAACTGGGCAATCGGCAGCGCCATCATCGCCACGCCGCCGGCGATGGAAATGATGATCGAGATCACCGCAGCGAAGATCGGGCGGTCGATGAAGAAATGCGAAAACATCGTCGGCTCCCGCTTACTTGGTCGCAGCGGGCGGAGATGCCGGTGTCGCCGGCGTCATGACCTTGACCGGCGCCCCCGGGGCGAGGCGCATGAAGCCGTCGGTAATCAAAGTTTCCCCGCCGGCCAGGCCGCTCAGCACCAGCCATTGGTCTTCTATCCAGGTGCCGACCTCGATCGGCTGCATCCTGGCCTTGTTTTCCTTGTCGACCAGCCAGACGAAATAGTTCTGGCCGGCCTGCAGCACCGCTTTTTGCGGCAATAGGATGCCTTTCGGGTAGCTGGCGCCGAGCAGCCGGGCACGGATGAACTGGCCGGGAACCAGCGTCCCTTTCGGGTTGGTGACCTCGGCACGGATCAGCATGGTGCCGGTGCCTTGCGAATAGGAGGTGTCGGCAAAAGTGATGCGCCCCTTGGCGGGGTGGATGGAGCCATCGGCCAGTTGCAGTTCCACGACATAATCCTCGTGAGCCGGCACTTTCAGTTGTCCCTTGGCAATCTTGTCGCGGTATTTCAACAATTCATTTTCCGCAATCGAGAAATTTATCCGCATCGGGTCGAGCGCCGCCACCGTGGTCAGCAGCGCCTCCTGGCTGTTGGCATTGAGGTAGCTGCCATCCTGCACCTTGGCAAAACTGGCCAGGCCGTCAATCGGGCTTTTGATCGTGGTGTAGCCGAGATTGAGTTCGGCGGTCAGTACATTGGCCCGGGCGACTTCGACCGCGGCAGCGGCAGAGCGCTCGTTGCCGGTCGACTCGTCGAGATCCTTCTTGGAAAGGGCATTCTGCTCGACCAGCGGCTTGACCCGGGTGAGCGTG
>CAYWNX010000036.1:0-12815 GCA_964459735.1 uncultured Dechloromonas sp.
AGGGGCTGGCTGTCGAGGCTGACCCAAACCAGCCCCCCGGCGGCCAGCACAATCAGAAGCAATGTGCCGGCCAGCCAGGCCAGGAGGCGTCCCACGGTCGACGCCTTAAACGCCTTGTTTCAGGCTGGCCGCGATGAAGTCATCGAGGTCGCCGTCGAGCACGCTCTGGGTGTTGCCGGTTTCGAAATTGGTGCGCAGATCCTTGATGCGCGACTGGTCGAGCACGTAGGAACGGATCTGGTGGCCCCAGCCGATGTCGGACTTGGCATCTTCCAGCTTCTGCTGCTCGGCCTGCTGCTTGCGCAATTCATGCTCGTAAATCCGGGCGCGCAGCATTTGCCAGGCTTCGTCGCGGTTGCGGTGCTGCGAACGGTCGTTCTGGCACTGGACGACGATGCCGGTCGGAACGTGGGTCAGACGCACCGCGGAGTCGGTCTTGTTGATGTGCTGACCGCCGGCGCCGGAAGCGCGGTAGGTGTCGGTCCGCACATCGGCCGGGTTGATGTTGATCTCGATCGAGTCATCAACTTCCGGGAAGACGAATACGGAGGTGAAGCTGGTATGGCGCCGCGCGTTGGAGTCGAACGGCGACTTGCGAACCAGCCGGTGAATGCCGGTTTCGGTACGCAGCGTGCCGTAGGCGTAATCGCCGGTGAACTTGATGGTGGCGCCCTTGATGCCGGCGACCTCACCTTCGGACTCTTCCATGACTTCCACGGTGAACCCTTTTTTCTCGCCGAATTTCAGGTACATGCGCAACAGCATCGAGGCCCAGTCCTGGGCTTCGGTACCACCGGCGCCGGCCTGGATTTCCAGGAAGCAGGGGCTCGGGTCCATCGGGTTGTTGAACATGCGGCGGAATTCGAGGGCGGCAACCTTTTTCTCGACCTCGGCGACATCGGCCGCGACGGCGAGCAGCGTGTCGTCGTCGCCTTCGTCCTTGCCCATCGTGAATAGCTCACGGCCATCGTCGAGCCCGCCCTGGACGGACTCCAGCACCAGCACGACATCTTCCAGCGATTTTTTCTCGCGGCCCAGTTCCTGGGCGCGTTTTGCATCATCCCAAATCTTGGGATCTTCCATCTCTTTGTTGAGAAGGGTCAGGCGCTCACGTTTGTGATCGTAGTCAAAGATACCTCCGCAGCTCGGTGGCGCGCTGCGCCAGATCGTCGAGCTGGTTGGAGATGCTGTTGATTTGTTCTGCTTCCATTGTTGTTTCAACCGGTTAATTGCAAAAACGGAATTATACATTGCGTCGGGAACCGGCCTTTGGCGGGAATGAGGGCGGCTGCTTGTTTGCACCAAATGGGTGCGGCGTTTGACTTTTGGCTGATTGCTCGATCTTTGGCCGGCTCTTTTAAAATCGATTTAATCAATGAAATCAGATCAGTTGATTTATTTGGCATTGTCTTTGCTTAGAGGCTGGCTAAGATAAATTTGCTGGAAGATTTTATGACCGAAATGGTTCAGTGCCTGCCGCGTGAACAGGCAATCTCGACGGCTGGCTTGTTGCTCATTCCGGCAGCTTCGCATCTTGTGCTGGGCATGCTGGCCGGCGTTCTGCTCGGCTGGACGCTGTGCAGCGGTCAGGCGCTCTGGTCCGGGCTGGCACTGGCGGCCTGCCTGTGGCTGATGGTTTCGGCGGTGCGTCTTTTTCGTGCTGGTGATGCCTGGCTCGGCGAATTGCTGGTCTTTGCCACAGCCTTGCGGGAAGGCCAGCTTGATCGGCGGATGGCGGTTAGCGTCGGGCCGTTTGCCCCGCTCGGTGAACACATGAACAGCATGGTCCGTTCGCTGGTCGAGGTCATCAAGGCTTTCGACCGATCCTCGCAGGAGCTCAACAGTGTGGCGCGCGAAACGACGGCCAACGCCGTGGGCAGCAATGATGGCGTCAGGCAGCAGCGCGATCTGACCGTCTCGTCGGCGGCCTCGCTGGAGGAACTGACGGTCAGCCTGCACATGGCGAGCGAGCAGGCCAGCGAAGCCGCGGCAGTGGCGGCATCAACGCTGCAGGTGGCGAACAATGGCGCCGCTCAGGTGCGCAGTCTGGCGGCAAATGTCTCGTTTTTGGCGTCGACCGTAGCCGAGTCTTCATCGACGGCATCCGGGCTGGGTCAGCGCTCGCAGGAGATCGGCCAGATCGTTGCGGTGATCAAGGATATCGCCGGGCAGACCAATCTGCTGGCCTTGAATGCCGCGGTCGAGGCGGCGCGGGCCGGCGAGCAGGGGCGCGGTTTTGCTGTGGTGGCCGATGAGGTGCGCAAGCTGTCCGAGCGCAGCAGCGTGGCAGCAAGCGAGATTGGCGTAGTGATCGGCCAGATTCGTTCGCAGATCGACGCCATGGTGGCGACGATGCAGGCCAGCAATAACCGGGCTGCCGATAGTGCAATGGAGGGTGAAGCCGCGGCGGCGGCGCTGGTGGTGGTCGCCGACAACTCGCGGCGCACTGTTGATCTGGTCCGCGACATCGCAGCGGCCAGCGCCGAGCAGAGTGAGGCCAGCCAGAGCATTGCCCGCGATATCGAGCATCTGGCCCAGCTGGCCGATCGTAACGAGATGCTGGTGCGGGACAGCAGCGATCTCTCGCGTTATGTCGATCAGCTCACGGCGCAGCTGACTGACACCATCAAAAATTACAGTTACGAGTAAATAGTCATGAATACAGCGATTCCGTCGATTGTCACTCTCATCGTTTTGGGCGCAACCCTGATCCTGTTCTGGCAGCGCCGGCTCAATCGCTTGAAAGGTGGGCAGCAAAACCTTGAGGAAGTCCTTGAGACCAGTCGACAGTTGTTCAATCTGGTCATTAACCTGCAGCAGCATCGTGGCATGTGCAGCGCCTGGTTGTCGGGCGACGCCAGTTTCCTGCCGCGCATTCGGGAAAAGCAGGCGCTGATCGATACGCTGTTTCCAGGCTTGCAGCGCGACGCGCGGCGCGAAGGGGGGCGTCATTCGCCCTGTTTTAGCGGCAATGAATTCTCGTTATTCATCTTTCGCTGGCACAGTCTGGTTGAGACGCTGGGCAATAAACAGCCGGAGCAGAGCATTGCCGAGCATGGCCAGCTGATCGCCTTGGTGCTCAATTGGCTGGCGGCGCTGGGCGAGGCGCGTCTCGAGCCGTTGACTGGCGGTGGCGAGCAGATCGGCCGGGTGTGCAACTATGCGCGCCGTTTGCCGACGCTGGCCGAATGTCTGGGGCAGACCCGGGCGATTGGCAGCAGCGTTGCCGCCCGCCATGCCTGTTCGCCGGTGGCGCGGGTGCGCCTGATGTTTCTGATCGGGCGGGCCGAAGCCCTGCTTGAACAGGCCATGCAGGCCAATGATGGCGGTTGGGTGACCGTGCAGGCGCGGGCGGCGATTCGTGATCTGACCCATACGGTACGGACCAGCATGTTGCTCAGCGATGGTGTTTCGGTATCGCCGGAAAACTATTTTGCCGTGGCCACCAAGGCCATCGACAGCGTCGTCGCCTGGATCGAGCAGAGCGGCAAGCAATTGCAAAACCTGGCCCGAACGGATGGCTCGCCTGCCTTGGCGATGGCAGTTGCCGGAGGTCGCCGTTGATCACTCTTCTCGCCCCGTTTCCCCTGGTCGCTACATCAAAGGTGCAAGGCGTCTGGGACTGCATCGATAGCGAACGAGTGCTCAAGGTTCTGGTGCGAAATCTGGACGGCATGCTCTTTCGTTGCGCCATCGATGCCGACTGGACCATTCATTTCGTCAGTGCCGGTTGCCGTGAACTGACCGGCTACCACCCGGCCGAGCTTGAACGCAGCCAGCGCATATCCCTTGAGGCGCTGACCCACCCGGAAGATCGGCAACTGGTTCGCCAGGCGATCATGATGGCGGTCGATAGCGGGACTCATTATCGTATCGAATACCGCATCACCTGCCGCGATGGGGCGGAGAAATGGGTGCTGGAACGGGGTGCCTGTGTCTTTGACGAAATGGGCGGGCGGGTGCTGGAAGGCTTTATCGAGGATATTACCGAACGGGTGGTTGGCCAGCTCCGCCTGGCCGAGGCCGAGATGCGCTTCCGCAGTATTTTCGAGAAGTCGGTGATCGGCATGTTCCAGACCACCGGCGACGGCCAATATCTTGCGGCCAATCAGGCGCTGGCCGAGTTGTACGGTTATGGCAGTCCCGATGAATTGATTGCGGAAGTTTCCGATATTGCCCACCGTCTCTATGTGGACTCCAGTCGACGCGATGCATTTTCGGCCGATATTCGGCGTAAGGGACTGGTCCGCGATTTCGAGTCGGAAGTCTATTGCCGCGACGGCCGGCGCATCTGGATCTCCGAAAATGCCCACGCCGTGCTCAGTCCGGAGGGCGGGCTGCTTTACTACGAAGGCACCGTCGAAGACATTACCGAACGCCGCCAGCATCAGGCCGAACTGGAATATCAGGCGACGCACGATCCCTTGACCGGCCTGCCCAACCGCAACCTGTTACAGGACCGCCTGACCCAGGCGATGGGCAGTTCGCGCCGGAGCGGCCGCCAGGTGGCGGTGGCCTTTGTCGATCTCGATAATTTCAAGGTGATCAACGACAGCCTGGGTCATGCCGTCGGTGACTGCCTGTTGCAGACGATTGCCGGGCGGCTTTGCCACAGCCTGCGCGAAGTCGATACCGTGGCCCGTTACGGTGGCGACGAATTTGTGCTGATCATGGCCGACCAGTCCACGGTTGGCGATCTGGCCCAGACGCTGGGTCGCATTCAACAGGCGATTGCCGAACCAGTTATTCTCGATGGTCATGACCTGCGGGTCAGCGCCTCCATCGGTGTCACGGTCTACCCTGATGATGGCGAAGATTTCACGGCGCTACTCAGTCAGGCCGATGCCGCGATGTACCACGCCAAGGCGGGCGGCAAGGGGCAGTCCCAGTTCTACACGCCGGCGCTGAACAGCGCGGCCTGCGAGCGCCTGGAAATGGAAATCGCGCTGCGCAGCGCACTGGAAGCCGACGAGTTGCAGGTGCATTACCAGCCCAAGGTCGATCCGGAAGGCAAGGTTTCCGGTTTTGAAGCCCTGATTCGCTGGGAAAGCCCGACCCTGGGCAGTGTTTCGCCGGTCCGCTTTATTCCTGTCGCGGAAGAAACCGGGTTGATCAACCCGATCTCCGATCTGGTGTTGCGTGCCGCCTGCCGGGCTGCCGCCGAATGGGCGGCCGACGGCTGGGGGGGCCTGAATATGGCAGTCAATCTGTCGGCCCGGCAGTTTGCCGACGAACAATTGCCGAGCCGGATCAGTGCGGTGCTCGCCGAAACCGGTCTGCCGGCCCAATACCTGCAACTGGAACTGACCGAGAGCATGCTGGCCGAAGACGTCGAGCGGACGGTGCGTACCCTGTCAGGCTTGAAGGCGCTGGGTGTGCGGATTGCGGTCGACGACTTCGGCACCGGTTATTCCTCGCTGGCCTATCTGAAGCGCTTCCCGCTCGATATCCTGAAAATCGACCGCTCCTTCGTCATGGAATGTGACCGGGAGGTCGATGGGATGGCAATTCCGCGTGCGGTCATTTCGCTTGGCCGCAGTCTGGGGTTGAGCATCGTCGCCGAGGGCGTCGAGCGCCGCGAGCAGTTTGAAATCCTGCGCTGCCAGGGTTGCGACGAGTTCCAGGGTTATCTTTTCTCGCGCGCCTTGCCGGCCGATGCCATTCCGGCCTTCCTGCAGCGCAATGCCGGACAGGTATCGGCGGGCGATTAATCCTTTTTGTCATTCCAATTTCCTGGCCTATTGACGTAGAATCGAAATGTTGCATTGCAGCATGCGGTCTTGCTTATATGAGCACTTCGCAATGCTGGAACGCCGCATTTTATGTAGTCAGTTTCGCCAGGAAACATCATGACCAAAATGCTTACCATCGACGGCAACGAAGCCGTCGCCCACGTCGCCTTCCGCGTCTCCGAAGTGATCGCGATTTACCCGATCACGCCATCGTCCGGCATGGGCGAACTTTCCGACGAATGGGCGGCGCAAGGTAAGGCCAATATCTGGGGCAGCGTTCCCAAAGTGGTCGAACTGCAATCCGAAGGCGGCGCCGCCGGCACGGTGCATGGCGCGCTGCAGGCCGGGGCGCTGGCGACGACCTTCACGGCGTCGCAGGGTTTGCTGCTGATGATTCCCAACATGTACAAGATCGCCGGCGAACTGACGCCGGCCGTTTTCCACGTCGCCGCTCGGGCCATTGCGACGCATGCGCTGTCGATCTTCGGCGATCACTCCGACGTGATGTCCACGCGCGGCACCGGTTTCGCGCTGCTCTCGTCCAACTCGGTGCAGGAGGCGCACGACATGGCGGCCATCGCCACCGCTGCAACGCTGGCCGGGCGCCTGCCGGTACTGCATTTCTTCGATGGTTTCCGCACTTCGCACGAAGTGGCCAAGATTGCTGCGGTCGACGACGATATTTTGCAAAAAATGCTGCCGCCGGAACTGATTGGCGCCCACCGTGCCCGTGCCCTGTCGCCGGAACATCCGGTGCTGCGCGGCACTTCGCAGAACCCGGATGTCTTCTTTCAGGCGCGCGAAGCGCAAAACCCCTGGTTCGATGCCTTCCCGGAAATCGTCCAGCAGAACATGGACAAGTTCGCCAAGCTGACTGGACGCCAGTACAAGCTGTTCGATTACCTTGGGGCGCCGGATGCCGAGCGCGTCATCATCCTGATGGGTTCCGGCGCCGAAACGGTGCAGGAAACGGTTGAGCACATGAACCGGCAGGGGGAGAAGGTCGGCGTGCTCAAGGTACGCCTGTTCCGCCCCTGGGCGCCGGCGGCTTTGCTGGCCGCTCTGCCGCTTACCACCAAAGCGATTGCCGTACTCGACCGCTGCAAGGAGCCGGGCGCCGATGGCGAGCCGCTGTTCAAGGATGTGCTGGTGACGCTGGCCGAGGATTTCACTGGCGACGCGCCGCGCTTTGCGTCGATGCCGAAGGTGATCGGCGGGCGTTACGGGCTGGGTTCCAAGGAATTCAATCCGGCAATGATTTTTAGCGTTTTTTTGGCGTTGACCGCAGCATTCAGGGAATCCGCCGGCGGGATGGCCAAACCGAAGCGCGGCTTCACGGTGGGCATCAACGACGACCTGACCGGGCTGTCGTTGCCTTGGGACACGACTTTCCGTACCGATGCGGCGCACGAAACTTTCGCCGCCGTCTTTTATGGCCTCGGTTCGGACGGCACGGTGTCGGCCAACAAGAATTCGATCAAGATCATCGGCGACGAAACCGATCTCTTTGTGCAGGGCTATTTCGTTTACGACTCCAAGAAATCGGGGGCGATGACCGTTTCGCACCTGCGTTTCGGGCCGAAGCCGATTCGCTCGGCTTACCTGACGGGCGAGGGCGACGCCAAATTTATTGCCTGCCACCAGCCCTTGTTTCTGGAAACGCACGATCTGCTGGTGCATGCCGCGCCGGGGGTGGTTTTCCTGCTCAACACGCACCTTTCGCCCGAACTGGTCTGGGCCGCATTGCCACCGGCCATGCAGCGCCGGATGGTGGAAAAGAAGATCAGTTTCTACGTTATCGACGCCTATCAGGTCGCCCTCGAATCCGACATGGGGCGGCGGATCAATACGGTAATGCAGGCCTGTTTCTTCGCCATTTCCGGCATCCTGCCGGCGAACGACGCGATTGCCGCAATCAAGCATGCCGTGGAAAAAACCTATGGCCGCAAGGGCCGGCGCATCGCCGAACTGAACTACCGCGCCATCGACAAGACACTGGCCTGCCTGCACCAAGTGGTGGTGCCTGAGGTTGCTTCGAGTGAGCTTGTTCAGCCGATTGCTTCGCCGCAGGTCACAGATTTTGTCCGCAAGCTGACCTTGCCGATGATCGCCGGCAAGGGCGACACGCTGCCGGTTTCACTGTTCCCGGCCGATGGTTCCTGGCCGCTCGGTACCGCCAAATACGAAAAGCGCAATCTGGCCCTGCAGATTCCGGTGCTCGAAACCGACCTGTGCACGCAATGCGGCAAGTGCGTTTTTGTCTGCCCGCATTCGGCCATTCGCGCCAAGATTTTCCCGGCGGAACTGGCCGAAAAAGCGCCGCCGAGCTTCAAACACGTGCCGCCGCGCAGCAAGGATTACCCGGCTGGCTGGCACATGAGCTATCAGGTGGCGCCGGAAGATTGCACCGGCTGTACGCTGTGCGTCGAAGTCTGCCCGATCCGCGACAAAACCAATGTCTCGCGCAAGGCGCTGAACATGGCTGACCAGCCGCCGCTGCGGGCGCAGGAAGCGGAAAACTGGGCATTTTTCACCAAATTGCCCGATTACGACCGGAGCGTCGTCAAGCGCACGACGCTGCCTGGCTCGATGCTGTTGCAGCCGCTTTTCGAGTTCTCCGGCGCCTGTGTCGGCTGCGGTGAAACGCCTTATATCCGGCTGGCGACGCAGTTGTTCGGCGACCGCATGATGGTGGCGAATGCCACCGGCTGTTCCTCGATTTACGGTGGCAATCTGCCGACCACGCCTTACACCACCAATGCCGAGGGCCGGGGGCCGGCCTGGAACAATTCCCTGTTTGAGGACAACGCCGAATTCGGCCTCGGCATGCGTCTGGCCACCGACAAGCTGGCCGATGCGGCGCGGATGCAATTGAAAGCGCTGGCGCTGGAGGTTGGCGACAGCCTGGTCGAATCCTTGCTCAATGCCGACCAGCGCAGCGAAGCCGGTATTCACGAACAGCGCGAGCGGGTTGCCTTGCTGCTCGCCAAGCTGGCACACCTCGCGACGCCACAGGCCGGGCAACTGGCGGCAATTGCCGAATACCTGATCCGGCGCAGCGTCTGGATTATCGGCGGCGACGGCTGGGCTTACGACATCGGTTTCGGCGGCCTCGACCACGTGCTGTCGTCCGGCGAGGACGTCAATATTCTGGTGCTCGATACCGAGGTTTACTCGAACACCGGCGGTCAGAACTCGAAGGCAACGCCACGCGGCGCAGTCGCCAAGTTTGCCGCCGGTGGTCAGCCGAATCGCAAGAAGGACCTGGCGCGCATTGCAATGGATTACGAAAATGTCTTCGTCGCCAAGGTGGCTTATGGCGCCAAGGATACGCACACGCTGAAGGCTTTCCTCGATGCCGAAAGCTATCCCGGCGTCTCGATCATCATCGCCTACAGCCCGTGTATCGCCCACGGTGTCGATATGTCGCACAACCACAGCCAGCAGGATCTGGCGGTCAAATCCGGCCACTGGCCGCTGTTGCGCTACGACCCGCGCCTGCGCGAGCAGGGCAAGCATCCGATGTCGGTCGATAGCGCGGCGCCGAGCATTCCTTTCCGCGAGTTCGCCCGCAACGAGGCACGCTTCACCGTGCTTGAACGGCAGAATCCGCAAGCCGCCGAGCGCTTCATGGTGCAGGCCGAAAAGGATGCCCGGCTGCGCCATCAGGAATATCTTGAACTCGCTGAAATGGCCCTGCCTGAAGCGGTCATCGAGGAAAAAGCCGAAGCTGCAGCCGAAAAGAAGGAGGCACCCCATGCTTGATCTCTCGACAAATTATCTCGGGCTGGCGCTGAAAAATCCGCTCGTCCCATCCTCGTCGCCGCTCAGCCACAACATCGATGCCGTGCTGCATCTGGAAGACGCCGGTGCCGCGGCCATCGTCATGCATTCGCTGTTTGAAGAGGATGTCCGCAACGACGAACGGATGATCGACCGCTTTCTGGTCAATCCCGATGCCTTCGGCGAAGCGGCTGGGCATATTCCTGTCGGGCGCGACTATCAGAGCAAGCTCGACGGCTATCTGGAAAATATCCAGCAACTGAAATCGCGGCTCAGCATCCCGGTCGTCGCCAGCCTCAATGGTTCATCGTTGAGCGGCTGGGTTGAATTGGGCAAGGAAATGCAGGCGGCCGGGGCCGATGCGCTGGAACTCAACGCCTGGTTCATGCCGGGCGACCCGCAGGTGAGTGGCGGGGCACTGGAAGATAACTATCTTAAATTGCTGTGCGAGTTGAAAGCTGCGGTCAACATCCCGATCAGCATGAAATTGTCGCCCTTCTTTTCCTCGCTGCCGCATTTCGTGCACCAGGCTGAAATCGCCGGGGCAGCCGGAGTTTCATTGTTCAACCGCTTCTTCCAGCCGGATATCGACCTGGCAACCCTGCGCGTCGTCGATCGCGTCCAGCTCTCCAGTTCTGCCGACACGCTGCTCGCCATGCGCTGGATCGCCATCCTGCGCGGCCGCACCGGTTTGACTCTGGCCGCGTCCGGTGGCGTGCATACGGCGGAAGACGCCCTGAAAATGCTGCTCGCCGGCACCGATGTCGTGCACATGGCCAGCGCCGTTCTGCAACGCGGCCCGCAGGCGCTGAAGGAGGTGCTGAGCGGTATCGGGTGCTGGATGGAGGCGCAGGAGTATGCTTCGGTAACGCAGCTCAAAGGCTCGATGAGCCAGCAAAACCTGCCCGATCCCAGCGCCTTCGCCCGGGCGGCCTACCTGAATGCACTCAACTCCTTCACGCCGCCGCCGGGTGTTCGCTACTAAGCGGTTTTGCCTGGTACTCAGTCTTTCCCCTTCAGCGGCCGGCGGTCAACTCACGCCAGCCGCCATAATCTGAAGCCCGCTTCTAATGAATAAAACCCTCATGCCGGCCCAGTGCCGGCTTCCCTGCCCATGATCGTTCGCCCGCATCTGCATTGGTTTCGTCTGCTCTTCGTCTGGCGGGGGTCAGTTTTGCCCTATATCGCAAGCCGCCTCCTTCTTGTTCTGGCGATTTCAGTCATTAGTGTGTCGTGCCGCGACTGGTGGCTGACTGAACATGCCGCGTCATCGCTATCGATCCCGCCTTTTACCCTGATGGGCATTTCGCTGGCCATCTTCCTCGGCTTTCGCAATACGGTCAGTTACGAGCGTTATTGGGAAGCCCGCAAACAGTGGGGCGCGCTGCTCATCGCGGCGCGGGCGCTGACCCGGCAGGTTGCCAGCTTTACCGCTAATGACCGAGTCTTGCAAAAGTATGTCGTGCGCACGCTGGCTGCTTTCGCCTTTGCCCTGAAGCACCAATTACGGGCGACCGACCCGCATGCGGATCTGGCCTGTCGCCTCGATGCGCCGGCGCTGGAGCGGGCTGGCGCAGCGCGCTGCGTGTCGTCCGTCATTCTGCTCGGTCTGGCGCAGCGCCTGGCCGCCGCGCAAAAAGCCGGCGCCTTCAGCGAATGGCAATTGCAATCGATGGACCGCAATCTCAACCTGCTGACCGAAGCCGGCGGCGCCTGCGAACGGATTGCCAATACGCCGATTCCCTATACTTACCGGGTGCTGATGAACCGGACGGTAATGATCTATTGCCTGCTGCTACCGGTCGGTCTGAGCACCACCATCGGCTGGCTGACGCCGCTGGTGGCGACCTTCGTGGCCTATACGTTTCTCGCCCTCGATGTCATCGGCGAGCAGATCGAAGAGCCGTTCGGGACAGAACCCAATGACCTGGCGCTCGCCGCAATGTGTCATGGCATCGAGGTCTCGATTTGCGAAATGGTCGACGAAATAGCGCTCAGTCAGCCGCCCGAGGCGAAAAACTACGTCCTTAGCTGAGCCTGGTCGGGACAGAAGCCGGCCTTCGTTTTTGCGATGTTTTCGCGGTCGACCGCAGCAATGTGGGCCACTTCAACGCTTACTTGGCCCGCAGTTGGTCCAGATAGTCGCCCAGCGCCAGAATCCGTCCCCGGACGTCGCAACGCAATTTTGATTACCAAAAATTCCCTATTTGAGATAACCCCTCATTTTCCAGGTATTACTTATGGGATAATTTTTGACTAATCATTTTGTATTAAAAGGCGAGCCATGTTCTGGGGAAAAAGTCGGCAGTTATTGACCATTGAGGGGGAGCTGGCGGCGGCAAGGCTCAGCGAACAATCTCTTTCCAGCGAGTTGGCATCGCTCAGGAGTGCCCTTGGCGCGCAGCAGGCGCTGGCTGACGACAAGGAGCGAGAGTGCGAAACGCTAAAAGCGGTCCTGCGCAACCTGGCCATGTTCAGTGACACGCTACGCGGTTCGCAGGGTAGTCTGGCGCAGATGGCCAATCTCTTGAAGGAAGAAAAAATTGAGGCGGGGGAGGCGGCTGAGGTTTCCAAATCGAGTGGGCAGGCGACCACCGAAATCGCGACCAACCTGCATTTTTTGGCCGAAAACTCGGCGAACACGGCAAGGGAAATTGACGCATTGGCTCGCCAGGCCGGTGAGATCAGCGCAATCGTTCAGTTAATCCACGAAATTGCCGATCAAACCAACCTGCTCGCCTTGAACGCGGCCATTGAGGCGGCACGAGCCGGCGAAGCGGGGCGCGGGTTCGCCGTCGTGGCCGATGAGGTCAGAAAACTGGCAGAGCGGACTGCCAAGGCGACGAAGGATATTGAAGGACTGGTCGTTGGCATTCGAGACAACTCCTATTCGGCGAAGGGCGCCAGGGAGGTTTTGTCGAAGACAGCCGACGATTTCAGCGAGCGCGGTACCAAGGCAACAGATGACATGCAGCGCTTGATGGGACTCTCCCGCAAGATGGAACAAGTCATTGCCGGTAGTGCCCTGAAAAGTTTTATTGAGGTGGCCAAGGTCGACCATCTGGTCTTTAAATTCCAGATCTACCTTGGGCTGTTCGGCCTTGAGGATATTCAATCAGGCCAGGTTGCTTCCCACACGGCTTGTCGTCTCGGAAAGTGGTATTACGAAGGCGAAGGCAAGGAATGCTTTAGCCGATTGCCGGGCTATCGAGACATTGAGTTGCCGCACGTTGAAGTTCACCAAAAGGGAAGTGCCGCGCTGGACGCCAAAAATCGGGGTGACATGGCGCTGATGCTGAC
>CAYWNX010000037.1:0-12657 GCA_964459735.1 uncultured Dechloromonas sp.
ACGGCCCCATGGCCGACTGGCCGGTGCCGCAGGCCGTCGGCGTCACGCCGCTGAAGAGGACCAGCTTGGGTTCCTGATATTGCTTGCCGTTGGCGCGGAAAGCCTCGTGCCAGGTGTCTTCGGTCGAGGCCAGTACCTTGGAGACGAAACGGGCGGTCTGGTCGTCGGCCGGCGGGCGATGGGCCGGCGGCGCACTTTGCTCGATGACCGGCATGCCGCCGCCACTGAGCATGTTGAGGACGGTCAGCGGGTTGATGCCGAGGAAATAGCTGGCCACCAGCGCAATGGCGATGGTGCCGATGCCGAGGCGACCGCCGCCCAGACGCAGGCCGCCACCACCGGAACCACTGCCGCGGCGGTCTTCGAGGTTGTCGCTTTCGCGTTGGTCATCAAGGCGCATGGGGGTTTCCTTCGGACGGTGCTGATTTATCAGCCATTCCCGCCGGCTTGCCCCAAGGACACTTCCTTTGAGGCGCGGGAACGACGAAACGGATTAGATCGGCAAGGACTTAGCGGTAAAGGTTGATCGCGTCGCGGGTTTCCTGCGCGACCTGGCGGGCTGCACTGGCAAAGTTTTCGTCCTTGCCGGCATAAAGAATGGCACGTGAGGAGTTGATCATCAAGCCGGTCGCATCCTTGGTGCGGCCGGCATGGACAGTCGCCTCGATGTCGCCGCCCTGGGCGCCGATGCCCGGTACCAGTAGCGGCATGTCGCCGACGATGGCGCGGACGCGGGCAATCTCGGCCGGGAAGGTGGCGCCGACGACCAGGCTGATCTGGCTGGTCGTATTCCACTCGCTGGCGGCAAGACGGGCGACCCGTTCATACAGTTTTTCCCCGCCGACATCGAGAAACTGCAGGTCGGAGCCGCCGGGATTGGAGGTGCGGCAAAGCAGGATGACCCCCTTGTCCGGGTAGGCCAGATACGGATCGACCGAATCGCGGCCCATATACGGGTTGACCGTGACCGCATCCGCCTGGTAACGCTCGAAGGCTTCGATGGCGTATTGCTCGGCGGTGGAGCCGATGTCGCCGCGCTTGGAATCGAGAATCACCGGCATGCCGGGATGCTTTTCGTGAATGTGGGCAATCAGCGCTTCAAGCTGGTCTTCGGCGCGGCGGGCGGCGAAGTAGGCGATTTGCGGCTTGAAGGCGCAAACGAGGTCGGCGGTGGCATCGACAATGGCGGTGCAGAATTCAAAGATCCTGTCGTCGCGGCCCTTGAGGCTGGCGGGAAACTTGGCCGGATCGGGGTCGAGGCCGACGCAGAGCAGGGAATTGTTTTTCTGCCAGGCGGCGGTGAGTTGCTGGATAAAGGTCATGCGGCGTCCTTGGCTTTTTCAGACGGGAGAAAACGGGCAAATTTTTCCGGCAGCAGGCAGGTTTGCAGGCTGCGCTGGGTGAGCAGGAAACGGCCGTCGCAGACGAAACCGAGTTCCTGCCAGTCAACTTCCTTGTTCAGCAGCAGCGTGCATTCGATCAGCTCGCGGCGCGGCAGGCGCTGGTTTTTGGTGAACAGGCCGAGGACGGAGCCATCGAAGCTGTTGCAGTCGTGCAGGAAGAACGGCTCGGGCTTGCGCGTCCGGCCATTGACGTAAATGCGCGGAAAGTTGTTGATCGGGAAGGCGCGGCCCCATTGCCACCAGTTGCTTTCGTCGAAAGTCGTGACGCGGCGGGCGAGCAGCGCTTCCTTGTGTTTGTCGAGATGCGGATGCTTGATGCCGTAGAGCATGCGGCGTGTTTCGCCGGTTTCCACGGTCTTCGAGCAGACGAATTCCATATTGCCCTTGGGGTGGGTGAAAATTTCATCCGCCCCGGAAACGGCGCCGACTTTGACCGTGAACAGGTCGGAGAAGCGCACGCTGTAATCGTCGCGCAGAAACATCAGCTGGCCATCGACTTCGACAAAGCGGCGGCCATCGGCCATCTGCCGGTCCATCCGGCCCTTTTCAAAACGGAAAATGGCGCAGTTCGGCGTATGTTCGCCAAATACCCGCTTGTCGCCGGTTTCGTAAAAGTGCGTGATGCTGCCTTGTTCGTAAAGCCAGGTATTGAGCTTGCGCGCCGAGGTCAGCTTGATGAATTCGCGCGGCACGATGAAGACCAGTTCGCCGCCCGGCTTGAGATGGTGGATGCACTTTTCGATGAAGAACAGGAAGAGATTGCTGCGCGCATCGAACAGCTTCGATTTCAGCTGTTTTTTCGTGTCGACCGCAACATCCTGAAAGCGCACGTAGGGCGGGTTGCCGATGATGGTGTCGAATTGCTCGCTGAGCGGGTAATCGAAGAAATCACGTATTTCGATGCCGGCCGGGGCAACCCGGGCGTCGATTTCAATGCCGACGCAATCCGGCTGCCGTTCCTGCAGTAACTGAAAAAAAGCACCGTCGCCGGCCGATGGCTCCAGCGCCCGGCCCTTGTTGCGGCAGAGGTCGAGCATGAAGTTGACGACGGTGGGCGGCGTGAAAACCTGCCCGAGTTGTTCGATATTGCGTGCCATGACGACGATTAAAACCCGCTGCCCGGCTGTGCCAGGAAAGTTGTTTCTTCAACCGTGGAAGGACGGCCCAGTGCGGCGTTGCGGTGCGGGAAGCGGCCGAAGCGGGCGATGATTTCGTGATGGCGTTGCGCGTAATCGAGAAAACCCTCGCAACCTGGATGCTTGGCGGCCAGTTCGGTAAACAGGGCAAGCGAGCGTTCCTGATCGGCCAGTGATTCGCTGTGTTCAAAAGGCAAATAGATAAACAGTTTTTCCACGGCCGGCAGTGTTTTGTCCCAGCCCTTTTCGATGGCTGAAACCGCAATCCCGCGTGCCTGTGCATCACCGGCAAAGGCCTTTGCCTCATTACGAAAGAGATTGCGCGGAAACTGGTCGAGCAGGATGAGCAGGGCGAGCGCGCTTTCTGGGCGATTGGCCCAGTCGGCCAGTTGGCCAGCCAGTGCGGCTTCGGTGCTGGCGAGAAAGCGATTGCGAATCTCGCCGTCGAAGGTCGCATCCTTGCGAAACCAGACGCTGCGGGGCTGGCCGTATTCTGTTTCGCCCGGACGGCCGAACCAGAAGGCGAGGACGTCGGCGGGTAAGGTGAGGCTCATCAGGCGGCTTTGCCCCATGAATCTTTTAGTGTTACGGCCCGGTTGAACACTGGCTTGCCCTCCCGCGAATCAACGCGGTCGGCGACGAAGTAGCCATGACGTTCAAACTGGAAGCGCTCTTCCGGCTTGGCGTCCTTGAGGCAGGCTTCGAGTTGCGCGGTGATGGTTTGCTTGGCGCCCGGATTGAGGTCGTCGAGGAAGTCGCGTTCCAGATCCGGGGCATCGCCTTCGCGCCGGGCACCGGGGGCGGGAACTTTGAACAGGCGCTCGTAAAGGCGGATTTCAGCAGCGTAGGCGTGGGCGACAGAAACCCAGTGCAGATTACCCTTGACCTTGACGCTGTCGGCGCCCGGTGTGCCGGACTTGGTTTCGGGCAAATATTCGCAGTGCACCGCAGTAATCCTGCCGTTTTCGTCCTTGTCGCAGCCGATGCACTTCACCACATAGCCATAACGCAGGCGGGCCATGTTGCCGGGGAAAAGGCGGCGGTAACCCTTGCTCGGCACTTCCATGAAGTCTTCGGCTTCAATCCACAGTTCGCGGCTGAAGGGCACGGCGCGCTGGCCGAGTTCCGGGTGCAGCGGGTGGTTCGGAGCGTGGCACTCTTCGACCTGATCGGCCGGGTAGTTGTCGATGATCAGCTTGAGCGGATCGAGGACGGCAATGCGGCGCTGGTCGGACTCGTTCATCACCTCGCGCATGGCATCTTCGAACAGCACGTAGTCGATCAGCGAATCGTTTTTCGACACACCCATGCGCTCGGCAAACAGACGGAAACCTTCAGCCGAATAGCCGCGTCGGCGGGCGCCGACCAGCGTCGGCATGCGCGGGTCGTCCCAGCCTTCAACGTGTTTTTCTTCAACCAGCTGGATCAGCTTGCGCTTGCTCAAAACGACGTAGGTCAGATTGAGGCGGGAGAATTCGATCTGCTGCGGCAATGGGCGCTGCAACAGGCCGCCTTCGGCCAGACGTTCAAGCAGCCAGTCGTAGAACGGGCGTTGATCCTCGAATTCCAGCGTGCAGATCGAATGCGTAATGCATTCCAGCGCGTCCTCGATCGGGTGCGCGAAGGTGTACATCGGATAGATGCACCACTTGTCGCCGGTATTGTGGTGCGTGGCATGGCGAATGCGGTAGATCGCCGGGTCGCGCAGGTTGATGTTCGGTGCGCTCATGTCGATTTTGGCGCGCAGGATGTGGGCGCCGTCGGCAAATTCGCCGGCCTGCATGCGCTTGAACAGGTCCATATTCTCGGCAACGCTGCGGTTGCGGAACGGCGAATCCTTGCCTGGCTGGGTCAGGGTGCCGCGATTGGCCCGCATTTCGTCGGCGCTCTGGCTATCGACGTAGGCGTGGCCGGCGGAAATCAGGTATTCGGGAAAGGCGGCCATCCAGTCGAAATAGTTCGTGGCCTGATAAAGTTTGGTTTCGCCGGCGTTTTCCCAAGAGCAGCCGAGCCACTTCACCGCATCGATGATCGAATCGACGTATTCCTGATCTTCTTTCTCGGGATTGGTGTCGTCAAAACGCAAATGGCAGCGGCCGCCGAACTGCTGGGCCAGTCCGAAATTGAGCAAAATGGATTTGGCGTGACCGAAGTGCAGATAGCCGTTCGGCTCCGGCGGGAAGCGGGTGCGAATCTTCGCCGGGTCGAGCGGGCCGGCGGCGTGGTCGGCAGCCGTACCCGGCTGGCCGGCCCAGTGGCGCTGGGCGTGCTTGCCGGCGGCGAGGTCGGCTTCGACGATGTTGCGGATGAAATTGGCGGCGGGGATTGCTTCGGGCTTGTCGGCGGGTTTGTTTGGGCTGCTCACAGTGGAAACCTCTTTGATTAAGCGCGCTATTTTAACCGGCAGCGGCGGTCAAACCGCTACAATTCACCCCTATGTCCATCCTGCATAACCTGACTGCCCTCAACTTTCTCGCCGTTGGCGCCGGTGCCGCATTCGGTGCCTGGACGCGCTGGTTGCTCGGCATGGCGCTGAATCCCCTATTCATTACCTTGCCGCTCGGCACCCTGGCGGCCAATCTGCTTGGCGGCTATTTGGTTGGGGTGGCCGTTGGCCTGTTTCATCTCAACACGCATTTCCCGCTGGCCTGGAAATTGTTTGTCATCACCGGCTTTCTCGGTGGCCTGACCACCTTTTCCACCTTCTCGGCGGAAGTGGTCGAACGCTTGCTGGCAGGCCAACCGGCCTGGGCGATTGGCCTGGCATCGGTGCATCTGGCCGGTTCGCTGACGGCGACCTATCTGGGTTTGATGACGGTCGGAGCAACCAGAATCTGGGCTTAGTGGCTTGTGAGCTAGCAGAAAACCGTATTGTAAATCTGTCGTTGTTGCCTATGCTCCATTCATGCCCGCCGCTGGCAAAACGGGCATGAACCATGCAACTTATCGTCGTCCAGTCGGAGGTTCGAGCCTCCGAAATTTGTCTCGCGAACTGGCGACTGACGGTAATCCCATGCAAATAAGGAGACAGGTCATGACAACATTTATCACCCTCGTAAACTTCACCGACCAGGGCATCAGGAATGTCAAAGAGTCGCCGGATCGCTTCGAGGCCTTCAAGGCGGCCGGCGAAAAACTTGGTGTCACGGTCAAGGCCGCTTTTTATACGGTTGGACAGCACGACATGGTGCTGATTGTGGAGGGGGACGAAGCCACCGCCACGGCCTTGCTGTTGAAGGTCGGCTCCCTCGGCAATGTGCGGACGCAGACCTTGCGCGCGTTTTCCGTGGACGAAATGAGAAAAATAATCGGCCAGATGCCGTAACCACAAAGGTATGGAAAGGTATCGCCCAAGTCGCCCGGGCGATGCCAATGGCGTTCCACAGGATTTGCTTCACGGCATGTTTATTCTGCGGTTTCGGGTTGAACCCTTCGACGCAACATACAAGATGCTCAGGCGCTCGGCCTCCCGTTGCGGCTACTTCCATTCACTTGGTCGGGATCATCAGGTGCTGGTACGGGGTCCCCGCCCACATCACATAGGGGACCGAGGTGTCAGGGTCCGCACTTTTTGGATACATGTCATAAAAGCTGGCATCGGCGCCGACGATCATGACGTGTGGCCCGGTCTTGACCCAGTGCTTTTCGGCGCTGGGTTTGGTCGCATAGGGATCGGTATTGCTCGCGTCGGTTCCGCCCGCGAGCATGTACATGAAGCCGATTTTGCCGCTGACCGGTGTCTTATGGCCCATCCATGCACCGGCCCACTCCCAGGCGGCCTGGTCCATGCACATCGGGTCGGGACCGGGGGTCGCGGGGTTGTCGGGCATGCAGGTGAAGCCGTTCTTGCCTTCGCGCAGCGTGCGCATCTGGCCATCCGCGCTCATCGCGACGATGGTGGCTTGGGCGCTGACCTTCTTCGGCGCGGCCCGCATCGCGCTCTGGATCAGTTTCTGGTCGGTCGCCGACGGGGCCGCTCCTTTCATCCCGCTGGCCGGCATGGCCAGTTCGGCGGCGAAGACGGTCTGGCTGAATGCGATGGCCAGGGTGGCGACGGTCGAACAGAGTGTTGGGGTCGGTGTGGTCATGATTTTTCGCTCCTTTTGTACGCTGGTAAAAACGCTTGGTATCCGATTGGTGCAGATGCCGTGGCGGAAACAGGCGGCGATCACTCCTTCCTGTGTGGAAGTTGGGATCGCCGCACTGCAAGGGCGTGTTCTTGATGACTGTTTTATAGGTCGCTAATTTGCCTCTGGCAAGGCTCACTCGGCGATCGTTTCGTTGGATTTCTCTCCGGCGTGCCCGGGGAGGGCGCGGAGATAGTAGAAAAAGGTCGCGAGATCGGCATCGCCGCCATCGACCTGATACCAGCAGGCCGCTATGCCGCGTGCTTCAATGTAGCCGACGAGCAGGGAGGTCTTGCCGGCACCGGCCGGGCCGTCGATCCAGATTGCCTGATGCGATCGGCTGGCGTCGAGCCGGGCGAACAGCTGGGGGCGGGAAAGCTTGGCTGGGACGCTAGGTATGGACGCAACTGACCCTCCCTGAAGTCAGTTTCATTTAGGACGCTGTCCTCGGCTAGCAGCGAGGGCGTCAGGGAGCTTTGCGCAACAGCTTCAGGCGGTCCACTGATGACCGCGAGGCTGGCACCAACTTATTCCGGGAACGTCCCGGATCCGGCGGCGAGCGCCTTGCGCTTGGCACGTTCAGCGACTCGGCGCCAAGGCGCCAGACCAAATTGATCAACGAGAAATTCCACCATCGCCCGGATTTTGGGTGAGAGGTGGCGCCCGCTCGGGTAGGTGGCATAGAGCGGCACCGGCTCGACGTGGTGCCAGTCGGTCAGGATGGGCACCAGTTCGCCGCGCCGGATGGCGTCGCCGACAATGACGTCGGTCAAGCGGGTGATGCCGACCCCGGCAACGGCCAGTTGCAGCACTGTCTCGGCATTATTGGCGACGACGTTGCCGTCGATATGCACCACACGGATGCCATCGTCGGTATCGAAAGGCCAGCGCCGCAGGACGGGAAGGCTGGTGATCCACAGGCAGTTATGTTGCTGCAAATCGTCGGGTGTTCGCGGTGTGCCGTATTTGGCCAGATAGGAGGGGGCGGCACAGATCACCCGTTCCAGATTGCAGATTCGCCGCGCCACCATGGAGGACTCGTCGAGCGCGCCGATGCGGACGGCGAGATCGATTCCTTCTTCCATCGTGGCCGGTGGCTGGTCGTTGATCGTGATATCGAGCTTCACTTCCGGGTGGCGGGCGAGAAACAAGGGGATTGCCGGCGTCAGTTGGTGCATCCCGAAAGCCGAGCCGCAATGCAGGCGCAGCAGGCCTTTGGGCGATACGCCGGCCTGCACTACCTCGGCTTCGGCTTCATCGATTTCGGTCAAGATCCGCCGGGAACGGAGGTAGAACGCTTCGCCCTCGGGGGTCAGTTGCAGGCGCCGGGTGGTGCGCTGCAGTAGCCGCGCACCCAGCCGGTCTTCCAGACGAGTGACCAGTTTGGACAGCGCTGACGGTGTCAGGCCGAGTTCCCGCGCCGCAGCAGAGAACCCGCCCGTGTCCACGGAGCGGACGAATGCAGTCATTTCGGCGGTGCGATCCATCCTGTGATTATGGACTGAAATTCACAAATATTGTTCCGGTTGGCTTGATTGTTATAAGCATTGAACGCAATTAGAGTGCGATCTATGCAATGTTGCAGCGCAGTAAAAGGAGCGAATCATGAACCCCATCGACATCCCCGCCATCGAAGCACAAGCCCGCCGTTTGCGTGCCGCCGAAATCCAGCGCATTAACGGTCTGTTTGCCGAGCGTGCCCGCTTGGTGGCAAAGCTGGCAGTCCAAAGCGTTGCCGCCGGCGCAGTGGCCGTGAGCGAAGCGCTCCGCCCGATGTTTTCCTGGAGCCCGCGTCCCGGTACCAAGTCATCGGCGATTTCCATCGAGCCGCTGCTTGATCGCATGAACCATGCAGCACGTACCTTGTTCTCCTGGAATCCGCAGGTTCGATAAGCTGGCCGGACTGACGTCGCGGACTGACGTTGGTATCGTCAGTCCATGTGCTGTTGTGGCAAAGGCGCTTAGCCGATGCCGAAGGTCGAACGCAACGCCCGGCTGCCCGGCGCGCTGAGCAACCAGGCCAGGCTGGCGCAGTTGACCAACACCGTGGCCCAGAAAACCAGCAGGAATGAAGCCTTGCGCGACTTGTGACGCAGGCGGTTCTGGGCGATCAGCGCCCCCGGCCAGCCGCCAATCAGCGCCAGTAAATGCAGGGTGCTTTCCTGGGTGCGCCATCGCCCGCTTTGGGCGGCCGATTTGTCGATGGCGTAAGCAACAAAGGTGACGAGACTGGCGCCGAGATATAGCCCGGGAAGGCCAAGCGGCACTCTTGCGGTCAACCCGAAAAAAGCGATAAAAACCAGAAACAGCGCAGCGGCGGCCAGTGGCAAACGGCTAGGGCCGGATGGTCTCAACGCTGTCGCCCGCCGCTCGCTGATATAAGCGACATTGCGTGCCTGAGGCCGGCCTTTGCCATCGCTGGCCATTTCGTAGGTAACGATCTCGCTGCCGGCCGGCCGACGCTGCCGATTGGCGAATGCCTTGATGTGCACGAAAACTGGTTCGCCACCCATATTGGGCGTGATGAAGCCGAAACCCTGATCATCTTTCCAGGCGGTGATTTTGCCTTGGTAGCGCATGATCAGAAGAGGCGGGACAGGTGCGCGGCAAGTTCCCGCTCGTTGACGAAGGTGAGGTCGTACATGGCAGTCAGCCCCTTGGCGTGTTCATCGCTGAGGCCGGTAATGCACATGACGAAATTCTTTCGATCAAGGCCGAGGCGCTTGCGCAGGGAAAGATATTTGTCGATGTTCTGGCGAAATTCCCCGGTTTTGCACTCAATGCAGATCGGCAGCTTGCCATCGATCAGCATGAAAACATCAAGTTCGTAACTTTCGTTATTGGCCAGCGTGATGCTCAGGTTGCGGGCGCAGGAAAAGCGCTTTTTGCGCTCCTTGGTGTACTCGAGGCAGGTCACCAGCGCAAACCATTCCAGCCATTCGCCATTGAAAAAATCACGAATGGTCGGCGCCGTTTGCAGGATCAGCCGGACATTGTTTTCCGCCCGGTTGTGAAAGCACTTGGCGACAAAGGAGAAGTCATACAGCTGCTGGCAGAAGGCCGAAATTGCCGCCGCATCCGCCGGCGATTTCTTGTCGAGCTGGATGGTGGCGCTGGAATATTCCTTTTGCTGGGCCCAGCGCAGCTTTTCCAGAACCTCTTTCAGCACCGGCAGGTTTTGGCCGATGCTCATCGCTACTTCATCGAAAAATCCGGTCGTATCGACGCCGCGCATATTGGCCACCACCTTGATCTGCTTGCGGCCAAACCAGTCGACAATCGGGCCGTGCTGCACTTCCGAGGCGAGGTGATCGGTGTTGAAAACGTCAAAGTTTTCTGGCGGGGCCGGTTCAATGGCCGGTTTTGTTGTGACGTTTTCCTTCTGGACGGGTGATTTCAGGCGAATCACCTCGCGCTGCGCCTGAAAGTACTTATCCAGCAACTTTTCGATGAAAAACATCGCGTTGTAAACCGGTGCCAGATTGCCGCAACCCGGGCAAGCGTAATTTTGTCCGATCAGGCTGTCGGCTTGCTCCTGCAAGAGGGCGCATTTGTTGCAGCGAAATATGGCCATGCTTGAAAACCGGGGTGGTGAGAATGCCAAAAGTATAACCGGCCGCGCTGCCTTCCCCCAATCAAAAGGCGTCCGGCCGGGAATGCCGAGCGCTCAACCCGGCATCGCCAATTCACAACACGTAAAACAGGATCGCGATGAAATGCATCAGGCTGCCGGCGATGACGAAAAGATGCCAGATACCGTGCCAGTGCCGGAAGCGCCCATCGAAGGCGAAGAAAACGATCCCCACCGTATAGAACACGCCGCCCGCCGCCAGCCAGACAAAACCGGCCAGACCAAGGTTGGCGAGCAGGGGTTTGACCGCAAACAGCACGATCCAGCCCATCACTGCGTAGATGACCAGCGACATGACGCGAGCTTCCGAGCGTGGCTTGATTTCCTGCAGCATGCCGATAATGCCCAGCGTCCAGACAATGCCAAAGAGCGACCAGCCCCACGGCCCGCGCAGGCTGATCAGGCAAAACGGCGTATAGCTGCCGGCAATCAGCAGGTAGATGGAAAGATGGTCGAGCTTGCGCAGCACACGTTTCGCCCGGCCGCGGATGCTGTGATAGAGGGTGGAAATGCTGTAAAGCATGACCAGCGTAGCGCCATAGACGGCGATGCTGAAAACCTTCCAGGGGTCGCCGCTGGAAACCGCTATTGTGAGCAACCATGCCGTACCGGTCAGGGCGAACAGGGCGCCAATCAAGTGCGTCCAGGCGTTGAATTTTTCTCCAGGGTACATTTGCTGTCGATCCTTCAATTGCCGCCGTGGTGGCTTGAGTGCGAGCTGTGATGGACAGCGTCCAGCGTCAGTCGTTCGTGCTGGCGCGCGAATGCACTGTTTGAACCCCGGCTCGCGACCTCAAGCGCCGGCCAGCAGCCCTGGCGATCAGTTTGCAACTGCCGTTATACGGTGGCAAAGGCAGCAAGGTATTGAACCGTTCCGGATTTGCCTTGTGAATTTGAAGCCGTGGTCCGTCCTCTGTTTTCGTAGGTTGATGGTCGCAGTGACGGAATGCAAAACCTGACCCTGTGCTTTGTACTGTGACAACCCGATAAGCACGAAACGAAGACTAGGCCAAGCCCGCTCGATCTGGGCACCAAGGCGAATTGCCGAGCCAGGCAGCAAAGCCATCGGCCGGCACGGGGTGGCTGACAAAGTAGCCCTGCGCCGTATCGCAGCCTAACTGTTCCAGACTGTTCCAGAGCGCCTGGGTTTCGACGCCTTCGGCGACCACGCCCAGCCCCAGGTTGTGGCCCAGTTCTATGGTCGAGCGAACAATGACGGCTGAACTGGTATTGGCCAGCATGCTGCCGACGAAGGACTGGTCAATCTTGAGTGAACTGACCGGTAGTTTTTGCAAGTAGCTCAGGCTGGAGTAGCCGGTCCCGAAATCGTCGATGAACAGTTCGACCCCGAGTTCCTTCAGGTGGAACATGGTTTCGAGGGCGCCGCCCGGATCTTCCATCAGGGCGATTTCGGTCAATTCGAACTGAATCAGCCTGGGCGGCATGGCCCAGGTAGCGAACAGGCCTGCAATGCGCTCGATCAGTTGTGGGTCGTGCAAGTCCTGCGCCGAGAGATTGACCGCAAGCGGACAATCGATGCCCATTTCGTGCCAAGAGTGGCTTTGCTGGAAGGCTGCTTCGAGCACCCAGCGGGTGAGCGGCATCATCAATCCGGCCCGTTCCGCCAGAGCGACGAACTGGCTGGTGTTAATGGCGCCATGTGCGGGGTGGGTCCAGCGGACCAGTGCTTCGGCGCCGCAGATAGTGCCGGCGGCGATCCCTACCTTGGGCTGGCAATACAACTGCAATTCGTTGTCATTGATCGCCCGCCGCAGATCGCTCATCAGGGCGAGGCGCCGCCGCGATTCCTGATCGGCCGCGCCTTTGTAGATGGCGTAGTTGCCGATGCTCTGCCTGGCTTGGGCGGCGGCGATCTTGGCTCGCCGCATCAGTTCGTCGGCGGTGCTGCCATGGCCGGGAAAAAGCGCCATGCCGACAAAGGCGTGAGCATCGATGTCGAGCTCTGCCAGAGTGACCGGTTGGCAAATGTTGCGGGTAATCTGGCGGGCGGTTTGGGTTGCGGCTTCGGCGCTGACCCCGGTGAGAATGAAGGCGAACTCGTCCTCGCCGACCCGGGCGATGAATTGCGTCCGCAGGATGTTTTGCAGCCGAGCCGCCATTTCGACCAGCAAGGCGTTGCCCTCTTGGTAGCCCAAGGTGTCGCTGATTTCCTGGAAACGCCCAATCTTGACCAGCAGCACGGCCAGCGGTTGATGCTGCCGGCGCGCCTGATTGATCGCTGCATCCAGCTTTTCCTGCAGCGAGATCCGGTTCGGGAGCCCGGTCAGGGCATCGAAATAAGCCATGCGGCGAATGGTTTCCTCGGCCTCGCGGTGCCGGACGCGAATCCGCAGCGTGGC
>CAYWNX010000038.1:0-12330 GCA_964459735.1 uncultured Dechloromonas sp.
CAGCTTGTTGATAGTTGTTGCTGCTGCTTTTTGTCGGATCAATTGCTGCGGTAGCAGGTAGTGCTGACTTGATGCAGATTTTGGTGGTGGGTACCTGGTTGGCAATGAGGCTTGGCGGCAGGTTTGTCCGGCAGTTATTTTTACTGCTGGTCGGCCCGCGCATCCTCAAATTTGCACGGGATACATTGGCAATTTTCTACTAAAATTCAGGGACTTCCTTCAAGGACAACGTTATGCGCGTCACGCTTGTTCACCCCGCCGGGTTCAACTTTGTGCCTGGTCAGCCGGATTTTTCGGTCTTGGCCAATCGGATGCCGCCGATCGGCATCATGCAACTCGCCAGCTGGCTGGACAAACACGGCCACCAGACGGCCTTGCACGATTGTTTGGGGCCTTACGCGCCGAAGACGATTGCCGAGAATGCCGAAATCGTGCTGGCGACCGATCCCGAGATGGTGGGGTTTTCGGCCACGACCTCGGGTTTCATGGATGCCATCGAAATGGCCACCTACATCCGTGAACGCCGCCCGGAGATCAGGATTGTTTTTGGCAATGTTCATGTCTCGTCGCTCGGGGCGCCCGTACTTGAGGAATTCCCGGAAATTGATTACCTGGTGATCGGCGAGGGTGAAGGTGCCTTGCTCAATCTGGCTGACGGCAAGCCGCTGAAGGAGATCGGCAACCTGATTTATCGTGACGAGCAGGGCAGGATCATCGTCAATCCACGCCGCGACCGCATTCTCGATCTCGACGAATTGCCCTTCCCGGCTTACGAAAAACTGGCCGGTTTTCCGCACGCCTATCATCTGCCGCTGTTTGCCTACGAAAAGCGCTATGGCGCGACGATGATCACTTCGCGCGGCTGTCCCTACACCTGTTCGTTTTGCGATCGCACGGTGTTCGAGCGCCTCTACAAGACCAATTCAGCGCAATACACCTACGATCACATGAAGTACCTGCGGGACAACTTCGGGGTCTATCACATCAACATGTACGACGACCTGTTCACGGCCAAGAAACAGCGGGTGATGGATTTGTGCGACTTGCTGATCGAAAACCCGCTCGGCATGCAGTGGAATTGTGCGATCCGCACCGGCCATACGTCCGATGAGATGTTGGCCAAGCTCAAGCAGGCCGGCGCGCTGATGGTTTCGATGGGGATTGAATCGGCCGACCCGGCGATGATGGAACGCCACAAGGCGGGCGTGACGCTCGATGCGGTGCGCGATACGGTGCGCCAGATTCACGCTGCCGGGCTGCGGGCCAAGGGTCTGTTCATTTTCGGCATGCCCGGTGAAACGCCGGAAACCGTCAAAACGACCAGCGATTTCATTCTGTCGCTGGAACTTGATGAAATGAACATGACCAAGTTCAGTCCGCTGCACGGCGCGCCGATCTGGGAGGAGTGCGCCAGCAATGTTTCCGGAGATTTCATCGAGGACTGGCGCCTGATGAACTGTCTTAATTTTGTTTTTCTGCCGAGCGGCTTCAGTTCGCGGGAAGAAATGGATGCCTTGTACAACTGGCACGTCCGACGTTTTTACGACAGCAAGGGTTACCAAAGGCGTTTCGCCAAACGGCTCTGGGCGCATCGCTGGAGTTTGTGGCATGTCCTCAAGCATTTGCCGGAAACCATCGCGGCGGCCCGTTATTTCAGCGCCAACAAGGCGGAGCTGGAGAAAGCCAAGCGTGAATTCAAGCTGCATCCGCGCCAGCCGGTCGGTATGCAACCCAGACTCAGTGCGGATTTGCAGGTGGATAACATCGTTTCGATGTCGCCGATCAGGATTTCCCGGCGCGAGGCGATGAAAGCGGTGATCCTGCCCGATCAGGCGGGATCATCCTGTGGCGCGCCGTCTGTATTGCAGCCGGCGGTATAATCCCGGCCCCGGGAGATCGACATGAACAACAAACGCATTTTTGGCCATTTTCGTCTGTTGACCGCAGCACTCGTCATTACCATGCTGGCCGGTTGCAAAACTGCCGATACCCGGTCCGATGAGAGCAAACCGGCTGAGGTCAGGAAGGAAGCCTACATCCGGAGCGGCTTCGCCTGCTGCAACCTGCATTATGAAGGTGACTGGATCAGCGATTCGAATCTGGCGCAGTTGGCTTTCATTCCCGCCGGTGCATCGATCAACGTCAGGAAAATCGACGGCTATCGGGCTTATGTCGAGATAGATGGCAAGCCGATGCGCCTGGGACACGACTACGGCCGGGAGCAGGAAACCACCGAGCAGTGGGTGAATAAACTGGTAGTTCTGGAAGACCCCAGGCTGAAAATCGCCAAGTATCCGCCAGCTATTCGCAAGGCGATCGAGGCCGGCCAACTGATGAAAGGGATGACCAGGGAACAGGTCATCATTTCGGTGGGGCATCCGCAAACCAATGAAAATCCGCGTCTGGACGGGCCTTACTGGCGTTACTGGTGGTCGAGCTTCGGCCCCTATTACGTCTATTGGTCCGCCAACAAGGTCAGCAAGATTGACGGCCATTCCGAAACGGTGGCCTTCATGACTTATAAAAACAAATAACTTTTCGCCGCCACAGAGAATTCGATAGGGATTGGCCAATGGAACAACAAACAACCGGGATGCTGCCGCAGGAATGCGATGTGCTGGTGATTGGCGGCGGCCCGGCCGGCACCACCATCGCACCATTGCTGGTCGAAAAGGGTTATCGCGTCGTGTTGCTGGAAAAAGCCCGCCACCCGCGCTTTCACGTCGGCGAATCCTTGTTGCCGGCCAATATGCCGCTCTTCGAACGGCTGGGGATTGCTGCAGAAGTAAAAGCCATTGGCATGGAAAAGTGGGGCGCTGAATTCATTTCACCGCAACACGGCATGGCGCAAACCTTCCATTTTGCCGATGCCTGGGATAAATCCCGGCCCTATGCCTATCAGGTCAAGCGAGCCGAGTTTGACGAAGTGTTGATTCACAATGCCGCGAAAAAAGGCGTTGAAGTGCATCAGTGCTGCAAGGCCAAAGCCATTGATTTTCTGCCCGACAACAGTGGCGCAGTGATTCGCGCTCAGCACGACGATGGTCGCGAGCAGGTCTGGAAAGCGCGTTTTGTCGTCGATGCCTCCGGCCGCGACACCTTCCTAGCCAACCGTTTCCAGATCAAGCACCGCAATCCGAAGCACAACAGTTCGGCCATTTACGGCCATTTCTCCGGCGCCATCCGGCATGAAGGACAGGCGGAAGGCAATATCAGCATTTTCTGGTTCGAGCATGGCTGGTTCTGGTTCATTCCGATGATGAACGACGTGACCAGCATCGGCATGGTGACCTGGCCGTATTTCATGAAAACCAAGGGGCAACGCAGCATTGAGCAATTCCTGCGCGATGGCATTGCCATGTGCCCGCCGCTGGTCGAGCGCCTGAAGATGGCGACGCTGGTCAATGAAGTCGAGGCGACCGGTAATTTCTCCTATGTTTCGGAGCGCAACCACGGCGCCAATTATCTGCTGCTCGGCGACGCCTATGCCTTCATCGACCCGGTGTTTTCTTCCGGCGTGCTGCTGGCGATGAACAGCGGCGTGATCGGCGCCGAAGCGGTTGATACCTGTCTCAGCAAGCCGGCGGAAGCGCCGGCCGCGCTCAAACGTTTTGACCAGTTGATGAAGCACGGCCCGAAGGAATTTTCGTGGTTCATCTACCGCGTCACCAACCCGATCATGCGCGACTTTTTCATGTACCCGAAAAACATCTTCCGGGTGAAGGAAGCGCTGCTTTCGGTGCTGGCCGGCGATATTTTCGGCAAGACGCCGATATGGCGTTCAATCTGGATGTTCAAGCTGCTTTATTACATCGCCAACATCATCCAGCCGAAACGTGCCTTCATGGGCTGGAAACGGCGTCGTTTCAACATCCGTCGGGTTGATGATCCAGCCATGACTTCCGCGTAGTGACGCTGCAACTGATTTCCCGAAGCGGACCTGCAGCCCCAGAATCTGACGTTTCACGTGAAACGGCGCGGGTGCTGGGCGGGGCCGTGCTCGGCGATTGCGCGGCGATGAGCTTGCCGGCCTGGCCGGTGCAGCGCATTTTCGCCCCGATTTTCGGGTCGACCGCAGCCGTCATCGAAGAGACCTGGCTGGCCGGTCTGGTCTCGGTTTCGGGCAACAACGAAGGAATCGCCTGGTGTCGCTCGGGCAATTTGCTGTATGGCGTGCTGGAACTGGATGAAGCCGATTTTGCCGCCGCGGAAAATTGTTCCGCCCTGCAAGCGGCCAGTGCCGAAGCCTATCGGCGGATCTTCCGCTTGCTGGCCGCGCAGAAGTTGCCGCATCTGTGGCGGGTCTGGAATTATCTGGCGGCGATCAATCAGGAAACGGACGGGCTGGAGCGCTATCGCCAGTTCAACATCGGCCGGCAGGACGCCTTTCTCGAATTTCAGCGCGGCGCTACCGGCAATGTGCCCGCCGCTTGCGCGCTAGGCTTGGCCGGCGGGCCGCTCTCGATTGCTTTCATGGCTGGCGACGAGCCGGCCGTGCCGGTCGAAAACCCGCGCCAGATCAGCGCCTACGACTATCCGGCGGAGTACGGCCCGCGCAGCCCGACTTTCTCGCGGGCGGCGCTGGTTTATCTGCCGGGGCAGGAAACGCTGTTCATTTCCGGCACGGCCAGCATAGTCGGCCACCAGACCGTGCATCCGGGCGATATCGTTGGCCAGTGCCGCGAGTCGCTGGCCAATGTCGCAGCGGTCGTTGCGGCAGCGAATCGTCTCGGTCGGGCGCAGCCTTATACGCTGGCCGAACTTTCCTACCGGGTTTACGTTCGCCATGCGCTTGATTTTCCTGCGGTGCAGGAAACGCTGCGCCGCCTGATCGGGGCCGCTGCCGAAATTGTTTATTTGCAGGCCGATATCTGTCGGCACGACTTGTTGATTGAAATCGAGGCGACGACCTCGCATACCCTGGGGAGTGATTGATGGCTGCATGGACAAAAAAAGGTCTGGCCCGGTGGATGGCGCTTATGCTGGCCGGCTTGACCTTGACTGCCCAGGCAGTGGAAGAAAGGCCGCTTTGGGAAGTGGGCGCCGGTGTCGCCGCCTTCAGCTTTCCGGCCTATCGCGGTTCCGATGAAACCAACAATTTCTTGATGCCGGTGCCGCTTTTCAGCTATCACGGCAATTTCTTCAAGGCCGACCGCCATGGCATCCGCGCCAGCTTTTTCGATTCCGACCGGCTGGATCTGACCGTCAGCCTGGCCTTGTCGCCACCAGCCGCCAGCGAGGACATCAGGGCGCGCGACGGCATGCCCGACCTCGAAGCTACCTTTGAAATCGGGCCGCAGATGGATGTCACCTTCTGGCGCTCCGAAAACCGGGCGCGTTTCGTCAAGTTGCTGCTGCCGCTGCGTGCCGCGATTACTGTCGAAGGTTCGCCCAAGGACATCGGCTTCGTCTTTCATCCCAAGCTGAACATGGACATCACCGATCTGCCCGGCATGCCCGGCTGGAATCTCGGCATGCTGGCCGGCCCGCTGTTCGGCGACAAGCGCCAGCACGCCTATTACTACAACGTGGCGCCGCAATATGCGACGGCGTCACGCCCCGCTTACGAGGCCAATTCCGGTTACGCCGGCATGCAGTATCTGGTCGCGCTCTCCAAGCGTTTTCCCAAATACTGGGTGGGTAGTTTCGTCAGGTACGACAATCTGAGTGGGGCCACTTTCGAAGATAGTCCGCTGGTTCGCCAGAAGGATTATTTCGCGGCGGGCGTGGTGCTGACCTGGATTCTCGGCGAATCATCGACCCGCGTGCTGGTGGATGACTGAGCAGCAACGCACCCGCAATCCGCTATGGATCGCCTACCAATATGTCGCCATGCTCGTCATGCCCGGCATTTTTTTTCTGATCAGTCTCGGCTGGCTGCCGTTCGCCCTCCTTTTCACTCTCCTGCTGCCCCGCCGGTTTGGCCAGCGCTGGGGCCGCTACATGATCATGGACGGCTTTCGCACTTATCTCGATCTCCTTGCGCTGTGTTTTCCCTGCCGCTTCGATCTTTCCGAACTCGATCAGTTGCACACCGAAGGGCCGCTGATCATCGCCGCCAACCATCCGTCCCTGCTCGATGCCGTGTTCATTGTCTCGCGCTTGCCGAATGCGGTGTGCGTCATGAAGGCGGCGTTGATGAACAATATTTTTTTCGGCGCAGCGGCGCGTCTGGCCGGCTATATCCGCAACAATGAACCGCTGGCGATGATTCTCAATGCCCGGGAATCCTTGCAGGGCGGGGCGCAACTGGTGATTTTCCCGGAAGGCACGCGGACCGAAAATTTCCCGATAGATCCCTGCACCGCCAGCACCGGCCTGATCGCCAGCCGGACCGGCATCCCCGTGCAGACCTTGTTGATCGAGTATTCCACCCCCTATCTCGGCAAAGCCTGGCGGCGCTTCCGGCCGCCCGTCCTGCCGCTGCATTGCCGGGTCCGCGTCGGGCGTCGCTTTGAACCGTCGCGCGATGTGGCGGCCTTTACGGCTGAACTCGAGGCTTATTTCCGGGCCGAATTAGGCCAAAAAATACCGTCGACCGCAGCAACTGCCTTCTGATCCAGAATTCATGCCGATTCACTCCTCAACGCATCTGGTGCTCATTCCCAGCTACAACCCCGGCCCGAAAGTGCTCGCTACCGTGCGCGCTGCGCTCGCTCAATGGTCGCCGGTCTGGGTCGTGGTCGATGGCAGTACCGATGGCAGCGGCGAAGCCCTGCAGGCGCTGGCTGGCGAAAATCCAGCTTTGAAAGTCATCGTCCTGCCGGAAAACTGTGGCAAGGGCTCGGCGGTACTCGAAGGCATCAGTCAGGCCGAGGCTGCCGGTTTTAGCCACGCCCTGACGATGGATTCAGACGGCCAGCATCCGGCCGACCTGATCCCGGCCTTCATGGCGGCGTCGCAGGCACAGCCGGCGACGATGGTGCTCGGCAAACCGGTTTTCTCTGCCGATGCGCCGGCCTTGCGGGTCAATGGCCGCAAGGTGTCGAACGGCTGGGCCAATCTGGAAACCTTGTGGATGGGCATCGGCGATTCGCTGTACGGCTTTCGCGTCTATCCGATTGCACCGCTCAAACGCATCATGCTGGGCAATCGCTGGATGCGGCGTTTCGATTTCGATCCGGAAGCCGTCGTTCGCCTGTGCTGGGCCGGCGTTCGGCCAATCAATATCGATGCCCCGGTGCGTTATTTCCGGGCCGAGGAGGGCGGGGTTTCGCATTTTCGCTACTTGCGTGACAACACACTGCTGACCTGGATGCACACCCGGCTGTTTCTCGGCTTCCTGCTCCGTTTGCCCCTGCTGCTCTGGCGTCGTCGCCACGCCGCTCACTGAATGCCAGGTCAAGAAATGACTGATTCCACCACCCGCAACGCTGCCCTCAAATCCGACCCGCGGCTGCAAAGCTATTTCGCCGGCGAGGAAGAACGCCGTGCCGCGACCCGCGCCATGTTCGATCAGGCGGCCGGCGGTTATGACCAGGCCGAACGGATTACAGCGCTGGGCAGCGGTGCCTGGTATCGGCGCGATGTCTTGCGGCGCAATGGCCTGAGCGTCGGCATGACCTTGCTCGACGTCGCCGCCGGCACCGGCCTGGTCGCGGCCGAGGGGCAACGCCTGATCGGCCCGAGCGGGCGCCTGCTGGCGCTTGACCCGTCCCCCGGCATGCTGGCCGAATTGCGCAAGAAGCTCGATGTGGAAACCATCGAAGCCTATGCCGAGGCGATTCCGCTGCCGGACAATCACGTCGATTTCATCTCCATGGGCTACGCCCTGCGCCATGTCGGCGATCTCGATCTGGCCTTCAGCGAATACCGGCGCGTACTGCGCCCGGGCGGGTGCGCCTGCATCATGGAAATCAGCCGGCCGCAAAGCCGTTTCGGCCAGCTGCTGCTGCGTGGCTACATCGGCGGCCTGGTGCCTTTCCTCGCCCGCTTGCAGCGCAGCCGGGCCGACGTCAAACTGCTCTGGGAATATTATGGCGACACCATTGACCTGGCCATCGAGCCTGAACGCATTCTCGACGCCATGCGGCGGGCCGGTTTCGTCGAGGTTAAATGCGTGCTTACCTTCGGCGTCTTTCGCGAATATCTCGGGCGCAAGGCCTGAGCATTTTTACCCATTTTTCCCGGTCGACCGCAGAAGTGAGATTTTCGTCATGACCATACTCATTTCACCGCGGGCAGCGGCCTTCCCGAGTCTGTTCAAGCCATGAAAAATAGCCTGCGCCAGTTTTCCCTGCGTTACCTGATCGCCGATGCCGCGCCGCTATCGCCCCGCGAACGCTGGAGCAGTGCCTTGGCCGGCATCCTCGGCATGCTGCTGATTCAGGCCGTGCTGGCCGTGGTGCCGGCCGGGCCGGGGCTCAGCTACCTGCTGGCGCCGCTCGGCGCTTCGGCGGTGATTCTCTTTGCCTTGCCGCACAGCCCGCTGGCCCAGCCTTGGTCGCTGGCTGGCGGTTTGTTGATTTCGGCGACCATAGGCAGCTTTTGCGGCTTGTGGATCCAACCGGCCTTTCTCGCCATCGCCGTGGCGCTCGGTCTGGCCATCTGGATCACCGCCTGGCTGCGCTGCATTCACCCGCCGGGCGGCGCCATGGCCGTGGTCTTTGCGCTCGCGGCGCAGCAGCATCCGGTATCGCTGCTGACCGCCGGACTCAACGTGCTGGCTGCACTGGTCGCGGTACTGGTGATCAATAACCTGTTGCCCGGCCGGCGCTATCCGCAATGCATTCCGGCGGCACCGAACCGCCAGAAAGCCCGGCCGCCACGCCACAGTATCCGCCACGAAGACCTGCAACATGCGCTGGAGAAACTCGACACCTACCTCGACATCAGCGAGGACGACCTGGTCAGCATTTACGATCTGGCGACGGCGCATGCCCACCAGCGGCACGACAGGCGGCGTTGCGCCGAGATCATGAGCACCCCGGTATTGAGCGTCGAATTCGGCACCGAACTGAATGAGGCCTGGGCGCTGCTGAAGGAACACCATCTGCATGGCTTGCCGGTGATCGATGCCGGTCGGCACGTTATCGGCGTGCTGACCATGGAAAACTTTCTGCGTCATGTCCATGCCGATGTCGCACAGGGCATTGGCGACAACATCCGCCGCCTGCTTCGCCCGACGCCGTCGGCTTATTCTGACAAGCCGGAAGTCGTCGGCCAGATCATGAGCGAAGCCAGCGTGCTGGCCACCACCGATACGCCGGTCAACCAGATGGTTGGCCTGCTGACGGCCAGCGAGCATCCGGCCATTGTGCCGGTGGTCGATGAGCGCAAGCGTCTGGTCGGCGTGCTGACGCAGACCGATCTCCTGGCCGCGATCTATCAGCGCCAGGCAGCGGCGGCAGCCCGGGCCTGACGGTGAGCCAGGCGTAAAAGCGGTGCCGGCTGCGATTTTCCTTTTTTAGAGTCCGATAAATTCAACGATGAACACCACCGAAATCTTCCTGATCGCGATGACGATCATCTTTACCGTGCCCTACCTGATCTGGCGGGTCGGCGGGACCGACTATTACGCGCCGCTGGTCGTCGTCCAGATCATCACCGGCATCCTGCTCGGGCCGGGCATTCTCGGCCGGGTGTTTCCCGACTACTACAGCTTTGTCTTCAACCCAGCGGTGGTTCAGTCCCTGAATGGCATTGCCTGGTGGGCGGTGATGCTCTTCGTCTGTATTGCCGGCATCGAGCTCGACCTGAAAAAAGCCTGGGCGCACCGTCGGGAAAGCAGCATCACGGCCGGGCTGGCGCTCGGCATGCCCTTGCTCTTCGGCTGCCTGGCCGCGGCCGGCCTGCTTGCGATCGACGGCTGGATGGGGCCAAAAGCGCTGACTTGGCAGTTCGTGCTCGGCGTCGGCATGGCCTGCGCGGTGACGGCGCTGCCCATTCTGATTCTGTTGATGGAAAAACTCGATGTCCTGCGCCAGCCCATCGGCCAGCGCATCCTGCGCTATGCCAGCCTCGACGACATCGCCATCTGGGGCGTGCTGGCGCTGATCCTGATGGACTGGCAACGGGTCGGCAAACAGGCGGCTTTCCTGCTCGCCTTTGCCGTTCTCGGCTATGGCTTCCGCCAACTGATGATCTGGCTGAGCGAGCGTGATCGCTGGTATGTCGCGCTGATCTGGCTGGCGCTGTGCAGTTTCGGCGCCGACTGGGCCGGCCTGCATTTCATGGTCGGCGCCTTCCTGGCCGGGGCGATCATGGAGGCCGAGTGGTTCGATCAGGCCCAGATGGACCTGCTGCGCCACCATGTGCTGCTCGTCATCATGCCGGTCTTTTTCCTGAGCACCGGCCTGCGCACCAATTGGACGATGGGCGGTGAGGCGGTATTCGTCGCCGCCGGCTGGCTCCTCATCGCTTCGGTGGCCGGCAAGCTGATCGGCGTTCAGCTCGCCGGCCGCATCCTCAAATGGGCGCCCGGCGAAGCCAGCATCATCGGCTGGCTGCTGCAAACCAAAGCGCTGATCATGATCATTTTTGCCAATATTTTGCTCGACAAGCAGATCATCACCAGCGAAGCTTTCACCGCACTGCTACTAATGGCGATTGCCAGCACCATGCTGACCGTGCCGGTGGTAGCACCCAAACTGGCGCGGCTGAAGGAACTCATTTTCCGGACCAGTTGAACCCGGATTCATGCAAAGGAGAGGTGGCGGCAAATCATGACAACAGACAACACTGGTGAACCTCGGCGCGACGAGATCGATGCGTTGGTCGAGCCGACCGTCATCGAATTCGGTGCTACCTGGTGCGGCTACTGTCAGGCGGCACAGCCCTTGATTGGCGAAGCGCTGGCGGCTTATCCGCAGGTGCGGCACATCAAGGTCGAGGATGGGCCAGGCCGCCGGCTCGGTCGCTCCTTTGCCGTCAAGCTCTGGCCGACGCTGGTTTTCCTGCGTCAGGGCAAGGAAATTGCCCGCCTGGTGCGGCCGACCGATGCCGGGTCGATTCGTCAGGCATTGCAGCAAATCGCGTGATCCGTCCGGCCTTGCGGCCGGAGGAAACTATTCGATCAGGTCGCGATAGGCATGCCATGAGGCGTGGCCGAGGATGGGCATGATGATGACCAGCCCGAAAAGCAGCGTCGCGAAGCCGATCAGGGTCAGGGCGACAATGCTAGCGGCCCAGAGCAGCAGGGTCGTGGTATTGGTCGCGAAGGCGCTCAGACTGGTCATCACCGCAGTCATCACGTCGGCATCCCGATCGATGATCAGGGGAAGCGAAACGACGCTGATGACGAAGGCAAACAAGGCGAGCATGGCGCCCAGCGCCAGCCAGATCAGCAGCGCGTCGGTGTTATTGCCGGTGGCCAGGGTGCTGCTGGCAAACTGGAAAATATTGCTACCCGCGGTCTTGCCCAGTCCGGCGAAGGTCAGCGCCGAAGTGCGTTCCCAGATCAGGGTGATGACGCCGAGCAGCAGCCCGAAAAGCACTATCGATTTGCCGTTGTCGCGGAAAATCCGGAGCGAATCGATGAAGGTCGGCCGCGGCTCGGTGCCACGCCGGCGACTCAATTCGTAGAGGCCGGCCGCGAGCAGCGGCGCAATCAGGAAAAAGCCCGATACGGCAAGCGCGAACAGATGCGGGTGGCCAATGCTGGCGAGCAGGATGAGATCGCCGCCGAGGCCAAACAGCAGTCCGTAGGCGATGCTCGGTAGCGGATTTGCCCGTACGTCCCGCCACCCGGCGCTGAGCCAGGAGAGAATTTGTCGGGGTGGAATCTGGCGAACTGACGGAACGACCTGGCTCGGGCTTGACGGATTAGCAGAGTTTTTCATTGGAAAGTCCCCCCGGTTGAGCAAAGGTTGACCTGCCTCCCCGCATTGGGTTCTCAGTATCCGTTGATAAACCGCTTATTTGCGCTGGAAATCGCTGATGGCCCTGCCGGAAGCAAGTGGCCGAACCGGATATTCACCAATCAATGTCCGGAATCTGCGGCTCAATGGTGGCCACTTTGGTGAAATCGCCAGATCGTTTTCGCTGCGACCTGTCTAACGATGCGTCGCAGCGTTATGTCCCGACGCTGCCCAGGCGTCTGAACAGCTACGAAACGCCGGATTCCCGGCACTAATCCCGATCAATGCAAAGGAGCCACATCATGAGCAAGCCCTACAGTCGTCTCGACAAGAACAATGCTGCCGTCCTGCTGGTCGATCATCAGGCCGGGCTGTTGTCGCTGGTGCGCGACATCGAGCCGGACAAGTTCAAGAACAACGTTCTCGCGCTGGCCGATCTCGCCAAATATTTCAACTTGCCGACCATCCTGACGACGAGTTTCGAGGATGGTCCGAACGGGCCGCTGGTGCCGGAACTCAAGACAACCTTCCC
>CAYWNX010000039.1:0-12162 GCA_964459735.1 uncultured Dechloromonas sp.
TCCATATAGGCCTCGCCGAAGCCGAGCGAGCCTTCGATGAGGACTCGCCGATAAAAGCGCGGGTCAATTACCTTGATATCCCAGGGATCGGTGCCGTTGATCCGGAATCCTGCCGCGGCCGCCAGACCATGAATGGCTTCGGACGCCTCCGGTGCCCTCACGGCAAACTTCGGCGAGGAAAATCTTTTTGCTGGCAAAAGCGAGATCGACCCCATAGCCGGTCCTCCAATGATCCCTCGTTCGTGACGAGAGAATGTGCGCCGCCCCATCCGACTCACTGCAGTTACTGTGCCAGCCGATAGCAAGCCAACTGATCGCGTTGCGGCCGGAATGAACTGGTGATCAACCGCAAAAAATGGAAACTCTTACCGGGCCCCGGTAAATCCTGCAGTCAACCGGGGAAAAAAGGAGATGTTCGCGGACTCGATCATGGGAAAACCGGCCGTTTCAGGGTCGACCGCAGCATTGCCGAATTTGCTCGCCGGCGCCGGTCGGAACAGCCGGTCGGATGCCAGGCAAGATCGCCGCTGCCGGTCAGGTATGCGATTTGCTGAACTGCCGGAGATCGGGACCGAGTGATGCCCGATATTGCTCATCGAAAAGGAGACATCATGCAAGTCCAACCCTACCTGTTCTTCAACAACTGCTGCCAGGAGGCGCTCGAGTTCTACCACACTGCGCTGGGGGCAGAGATTACCGCGCTTATGCATTACAAGGACGGCCCCGATGCACCACCAGCCGGTATGGAAAACAAGGTGATGCACGCCAACTTCCGGATCGGTGACAGCATCGTCATGGCCTCCGACGATTGCGCCGGCAAGCAAACCGGCTTCACGGGCTTTTCGCTGGCGCTGGCAGCGGCGGATGAAGCCGAGGCAGAACGGGCATTCGCTGCCCTCGCCGTCGGCGGCGAGGTGCGCATGCCGCTCGCCAAGACCTTCTGGTCACCGCGCTTCGGTATGGTCGCCGACCGTTTCGGCGTGCTGTGGATGATTAACACGGCTGCCTGAGCGGAGCGGGGAGCGAACTGAGGTGCAGGCCGCCCCGGCAGCAAGCACCTGCCTTGCTGCGTCGTTTCAGTTCGCTGCTTGCCGTTGCCAGCGGCAAACCGACCGGCGAAGGGAGCCGCCCTGCTGAAATCATAATTTGCTGACGGATGCGAGCCTAATGGTGATGTTGCCGGTGCCTGTGCGGACCTCGGCGCGGGCCATTATCGTAGCCATAGGAATAGCCCGCGTAACCATAGGGCGGCACATATACCAGCGGCGGCGGTGGCGTGTAATAAATGCGCGGTGGCGACGCGTAATAAACCGGCGGTGGTGGTGCGTAATAAACCGGAGGCGCAGCATAGACCGGATAACCCAGATTAACGCTAAAGCCAACGCGCGGCCCGTGGGCGTATGCGCCGGACACCAGTCCTGCCGAGAGCATCAAGCCAAGCACGGCGATACGGATATTTTTCATTTCTGATCTCCTTTACGACAAGCCAAACCTCAGAAATCGTCCCCTATTGATAGGAACGTATGACCCGGCGCATGGTTTCGCCCCCTAACATTTCGTAACAAATCGGCGAACGGACTGCCTGGCCAAGCGTAAGCCGGGGCGACCCAATATCGCCCCGCCGATGCATCGGAACGTGGTTTTTTCAGATCGTGCCTCCCTTGCCGGGCATCCGGGCAGCGGAGAGTCAGCCGCACACTCAGCCGCCTGCGCCGCATCAGTCAGGAGGCGGCCAGTACCCGCTGCAGGGGGATTGGAAAATGCCAGCTTTGCGGAAGTCAGATATCAGTTGATGGCACTTTTTTGAAGAGGCACGTGTTTAACCAATCCGCTTTTTTCCGGCGTCGGCGCCGAATGCCGGCTACCAGCGAAAAATGGCGTCATGTCTTCCCTTCGCGGTGACAGACAGCCGATGTTGTTGCATTTGTCCATTCATCGAAGCCTTGATGACATAGCTGCCGCCAGGCAGGCGCATGAGCAGAAACGGCCCGACCGATTTAACATCGAATACCGTATCTCCCTTGGTGTTAAGCAAGACGACATCGACATCACCAAGGTAAGAACCATTACGTTCGGAAAAAAGCAGCTTGAGATTGAAATTCCGCTCGCGTGAGCGAATTTCGTCTCGCTCCTCGTCACCGATACCACCGCTCAGATAGACAATATTTCCAAATTCCCTTTCCGCAAGCGTCGAAGACATACTCTGAGCCATCGCCTGATTGGAGATCAGACTGAAAAGGAATACAAACAGGAGAGAAAATAGATTATTCATGATGCTAGCCTTTCTTTCTGGACGTACAAACTAGGATTAAGGCCATGCCCACATCCGCTGTGGTCAACACCGAAAATCGGCAAATTTCAGGGTTGACCGCAGCCGACCCATCGTCCATTCGCCAGGTGCCGATAACTATTCATCAAACGGTATCCGGGCATCCTGCTCGAAGCGCTGCTTGCGCTTGCGTCCGAATGCCCAGACCAGCAGGCCGGCAAACAGGACGATCAGCCCGAGCAGGTAGGCGGTGTATTCCCATATATCCATGGCTGCGTTTCAACTTTTTGGTCGTTGCCGATTCCTTGCCGCTCGCCGACCGATTTTCCGGTTGAACCGGCTTGCGGTCATTGCATCGCCACCTTGGCCGAGACCGGGGCTGTCTCTTTATCGGCGTCCGCGTTTTTGATCGAGGGTGTGGCATCGGTCCTGGGCATTTTGTATTCGACCGCCAAGTTTTCAATGGCCGATTTGTCGAGATACTTGGCGAGACCTTCGGCCAGCACACCGATGCTGCAAGCGACGGCTAGCGTCAGGGCAGAAATGCTCAGATTGATATGCAGTTCCGTCATGTTGCCTCCTTCATGTCGTGGATTCGTAGGCGTCTGCGTCAGCAAGTGGAGAGCGTCGTCTGCAGGTCAACGGGGGGAGGCCTCGGCTTGGTTTCCAACTCATTTGCCGCATTGATTGCCCAAAGGCGGCCGATGATTGTTGGAACGCCGCCGTACGCAGGACGCTCTCACCCAATATTCAGCAAACGGCGTGCCAGAGGCAGCTGGGCATCCCCCTTTCCGCCAGGCACGTCAAAGCCCCCGGTGACGGTACGCGACCATGCCGGGAGATCGAGCAGTATTTACCAGATGATCGGTAAAAATTGCGGCCAAATCCGGCCGCCCGGGTGGTCGCTCACCAGAGAAACGCCACCGATGCCGCTGCAATGGTCCGGAGGCGCGACCGGAGGCGGGCATGGGCTTTGCCATGCCATGGATTTCTTGCCCGAGGCCCCAGCCCTGGTTGCCGTCGCGCGCCAAGTGCGTGTCGCCTGCAGCTTTTCCGGCCGGGGGGCGATCCGCAAAATGATTGGAATTCGAGCAAGTCTGGCCGTCGACCGTGGCAGTCGATGCCGTCCTTCCTGCGTCGGCGGGCGCCCATTACAGAATCCGCCGCACGCTGCGAGCTTGTCGATCAAGGCGTCCCGGGCCGATTACCGAGCGAAGGTTTCGGGGGCGAGCAATGACGGTGCGTGATGGCAACCGCAGCGAACAGCCCGGCGGTGATCCAGCAGACCGTCTGGAGTGGCGTGAAGGCGGCGAACACCATAGCCACTTCAGTCATCCCGGCCCCCAGCGCGACCTGATAAGCCAGCCAGAGAAAAAAGCCCAGCATGGCGGCAAAGGCCGACCACTGACCGAAGAAACGTCCGGTGGACTCCCGATCGCCATGCGGTTCCTGCCACGGCAGCGTCGATGCCAGGGCCATGCCCAGGCGCTGGCTGGCCGCTCGCAGCAGGCCGGCGAACATGCCTAGCCAGAATGCCACTTCAACCAGATAGGGCCAGAAGTTCCATGCGAATTCACCGTCGGGATACTCGCTTCCTTTGGGCAGGAGGGCGATCAAGAAGCCCATGGCAAGGGCAAGGACGGCACCGAACGCAACCGAGGTTCGCAACTCCTTTACCCAGAAATGGAATTCACTGTCGACATCTTCATTGATTGGCCAGTTGGCAGGATTGATATTCATGACGACCTCCTCGGGAAGCACGGTATGGGATTCGTTCCAGTCCATGCATACGCCGTGCCGCACCGCCCGTCCGCGTTGTGGCGGCAGACGACCCTTGGTGGAATCGTTTCCGGCCGGGAAAGCTGGCCGGCAAGGTCTGGTGAGATCCGGCGATGGCTTTCCTGCGGTCAACCGTCAATATTTGCGTAAATTCGATTACATCTTTTCGTGGCTGCCCAGCGACTTGCGCGAACTGACCAACTGGCTCACCAGAAAGCCGGCGGCCAGCGCGATACCGGCTGATTTGAGCGGATGTTCGCGGACATAGTTGCTGCTGGCGCCGACCAGGCGCTGTTCGGTGTCTTTCAGCCGGCTGGCGGTTTTCCCCAGCCCTTCCGCCACCCGGCTGGAAGTGCCGCTGATGCGCTCCACCAGGTGATGAGCACCGGATGCCGCGCGCGTCACTGCCGGATGTAGCGCTTCAGAAATTCGATTGATCGCCTTATGGGCGCCGTTGCCAGTCTGTTCGGTCGTGAAAGCCGACTCGGCAGTGCTTGGAGTAGGGTCAATTCCGAGGCTTTTCATGATTTTTTTCCTTTCCAAAAAGAAAGCTAAGCATGGGTTCGTACCGGATCTGTCATGGGCGAACGAGAATTTCCGACGCCTCGCTGCACTGCCAGCGTCATCCATGCGAACTGCGTCAATGCCGCGTTAACTGCGCGTCATGCAAGCGCAGCATCAGCGATTTTCCCAGGTATGGCGGGCAGAATTGAACAGGCCATGAATCTGTGAGTCGCTATTTGTACTGCTGGTTCCCTGGCCGGCGTGGTTAACTGCCAAGAAATTTCGGCAGGAATTCCACATGCTCGGAAATGGAGAGTGTTGGCCGCAGGCGGTCGGAGGAAAGCCCGGACAAAAGGGTCCGCCAATTCGTCGGCATCGTCGAGATGCCATGGCGGGAGAGTTGCCGGAAGGCCTTGGGCGGGACGCTCTCGCCCGATACCCAGCATATGTTGTGCCCACTCTCATACCTGCGGTCGACGCTGGAAAATCGGCAAATTCACTGATGCACGCAGGCCTGACAAAGTCCCGTTGCCTGTAATTTTTACTGGAATGACGGCATTTTTGACCGATGTCGGGCTGGACGAAGTGATTTCTGGATCAGGTCGCTTGCCCGGTGGCGCTCAGGATGACGGACCAAGCCGGGTCGCTAAACGCGGCTCAGGCAGCCGCCATGGTGCGGCGGTATCGTTGGGCATGTGTCTTGCTGTATTTCGGCCATCAACCAATTCGCTGGATCAGCCATTCCTGGTGCAGCCAAATCAGCCGATTTCGGCGAATCTGCAGGAGCATGGCGACGCCAGCCCTGGCGCCCCGGTTGCCGATGTTTGTCTTTTCCGGCCGGATCAGTGGCGGTAACGGCGCCTGCTCCTCGGGGATTACGGAGAAATCATGTTTGACCTTCAAAACCCATGGCTTGGCGTATTGTCGTTCGGGCTTGCCGTCTTGGGCAGCGCCTGTTTCAGCTCTTTTTTGCGGCAGCTGTTGCAAGCCGAAGCCGGCAGTCGTCCGGGCCAGTTACTGATCGACGCCAGCGCGGTCGCCATCGGTTTGTCGGCCGCCGCGCTGGTGGCCGGGCTGGCCTTTGCGCCAGCGGCGACGCTCACGGTCGACCAGGATTGGGCGCTGCTTCTGATCGTGCCGATAATCGCCTGCACCGTGCTGGCGCTGCAGCTGGCCAGCGTCCGCCAGACGCTCGGCGCGGCCGGCGCACTCACCGCGAGCGCCCTGATGACACCGCTCGCCGAGGTGCTGGCCAGCGCTTCCGGATCGTCCTGGGTCGCCTCCCCGGCCGGGATGACCAGCGCTGCCCTGCTCTCTTTTTCCTTTCTGCTGTCGGCCATTGCCTTGCTCGGACAGCGCCCGCCAAAGTTCTGGCGCGACGCTGCAGCAACTTTGTTGCTGGCGATCGGCTGGCTGCTCCCGCAGTTCCTGCGCCTGGCCCAATGGCCGATCACGACCAGCGCGACGCTGGTCAGGGCCGACGAGTTGGCGCTGCTGGTCGCCTTCGACGCGCTGGTCGTGATCGGCCTGTTTTGGCTCAGCCGTCGGCTGCTTGGTCGTGCGGCAACCGTTCGCCTGACTCGACTGGCCGAACTGCGTGCCGCCAACACCGACCTGGCCTCCAGCCGGCAGGCACTGGAAGACGAAAAGCAGGCGAGCGCCAGCGCCGAGGCGCGGCACTGCGAGCAAGTGCTGCATAGCGCCAATGTCGGCGTCTTCGATTGGGATCTAGCCTCGGGAAAAGTCAGCTACCGCGGCACGTCGGCCAGCATGCTCGGCGAGCAGGTCGGCCAAGCGAGCCTCCCCTTGGTGCAATTCTGCCATCCGGGGGAACTGCGCCTGCTTCAGCGCCTGCTGCGCGAACTCTCTTCCGGCGAGCGCGAACGGGCGCATTGCGAATTGCGCCTGCGCTCGGCCGAGGATGTCTGGCGATGGATGCTGGTTAATATCCAGACCATCGAATGGCTGCCCGACGGCAGCCCGAGCCGCGTGCTGGGCACGCAGCTCGATATCAACCGGATCAAGCATGTCGAACACATGCTGCTCGCCGAGCGCAGCCTGTTTGCCTCGGGGCCGGTAATCATTCTGACTTTCGACGGCGAGGCGCCACATCGCTTGCGCCAGACTTCCGCCAATCTGCGGGAAGCACTCGGCCATCCGGATCAGCGCTTGTCGGCTGGCCAGCCGCTCGATGCGCTATTGCATCCGGACGACGTCGCCCAGCTCGCCGAATTGGTGATGCGCGCTGTCAGCCAGCCCGGTGCCCAGGCGCAAGGTGAAATGCGTCTGGCCAAGACCGATGGCAGCTGGCCGTGGTACCTGTTGCATGTCGTCGCCGAACCGCCAAATGTCGGCAAGCTGCTGCGTGCCTACCTGGTCGATATCAATCGGTTGAAGGAGGCGGAGTCGCACGCCGCGGGCCATAACGAGGCGTTACAGGAAGTGGTACGCAAAATGAGCCAGACACAGCATTTCATGGAAACCCTGCAGCAACTCACCGAACTACTGCAACTTTGCGAGAGCGAAACCGAGAGCGAGCAGATCATCGTCCAGGGTGGCCCGCAGCTTTTCCCGCGCTGGAGCGGGGCGCTGACCTTTGCCGGCGAGGGCGGGCTGATGACGGTCGCCGCCAGTTGGGGCGAGCCCTTTACGGCCCAGCAATCGGACGAGGCTGATTGCTGGGCCGTACGCCGTGGGCGACTGCACATGAACAGCGCCGACCCGGCCATGCACGTCCTGTCGCCAGTCTGCGGCCACTTTGGCGGCGGTTCGGCGCTGCCGCCCGGGATCAAGCACGCTATTTGCGCACCATTGCTGAAGAGTTTCGACCGTCCCGGCGTCCTCCACCTGATTGCCCACGAGACGATGGGCGAGGAGGATTTGCGGAGCGCCGCCTGGGGGGCCGAGACCTTCGCCGATGCCCTCAAGCTGTCGCTCGGCAACCTGCGCCTGCGGACTTCGTTGCGCGAGCAGGCAGTGCATGACGAGATGACCGATCTTTACAACCGCCGTTATTTCGACGAGGCGCTGAATCGCGAACTGAGCCGTTCGCAGCGCACCGGCGAAGGACTGATCCTGGCCATCCTCGACATTGACCATTTCAAGAATTTCAACGATACGTTCGGTCACGAGGCGGGCGACAAGGTGCTCAAGGAAGTCGCCGAGCAGTTGCGCCGCTTCGTGCGGGCTTACGATATTGCCTGCCGGGTCGGCGGCGAGGAACTGGCAATTATCATGCCGCGCGTCCATATCGACGAGGCCTTCACGCGCCTCAACCAGCTCCGCGAGGAAATCGGCGCCTGCGCCTTGACCCACAACGGTACGCCGCTATCGGCCGTCACTGTCTCGATCGGCGTCGCCGATCTTGCCACGGGTTCGCCGGATGATCTCCTGCGCCGGGCCGACACGGCACTGTACGCCGCCAAGAACAGTGGCAGAAACCGGGTGATGCGCTGGGCGGAGAATCTCGATGCCGGCTTTACTGATCGTACCGGTGGCCCCGCAGCAGTGCCGCCGGCGAGCGGGCAAGCCACCCCGACGGAGGCGGACTTGTCCTACAAATGAATCGGCAAATGCCGATAGTGGGCGGCGGCGAAGGCGTCCAGGATGGAATCAGACGTCGGTGCTGCCATCCCCGGTGACGGCAGCCCGAAACGCCGGCAAGGATGGAGATGATCATGAAAAACGCGACTTGTATTTTGTGCCGAAAATTGACGTTGACCGCAGTCGCCGTACTCGCGGCGCTGAACTTTAACGGCGCCCACGGCCAGTTGCCGGGCGGCGACATGCCGGCGGCGTCGCCACTGCCAGCGACGACGCCGCCGGAAATCATCAAGCCGGTCTTGCTCAAAGACCTGAAAAATGCCGACGCGGTATTCAATGAGCTCGATCTTGCCCGCCGGGGCTATGTGACTCGCCAGGACACCGAAGAGCTGATCGGTTTTAGCGAAGCTTTCCTGGCGGTTGATACCAAGCGCAGTGGCAAGTTAACCCGGGAGCAGTTCCGTAAGGCGTGGGCTCTCTACACCTCAACGAATAAATGATGCCGCACACGCTGCCTGCTCCCTAGCGTGGTTCGTGACGCCGGTTCTCGGTAGCGGGGAGTTGGCTTTTCCGGAATTGCCGACGGGTGTAAAGGTTCATCAGCGGCGTTACCGATATCCCATGGACGACAATGGAAACGGCTACGGTAGTCAGGGTCAGGGTGATGGCCTGCTCGGCAAGCGGGCCGGAAAGCCCGTGATGCAGGGCGAATACCAGGTAGTAGATCGAGCCGATGCCGCGAATGCCGAACCAGGAGATCAGCAGGCATTGATCGCTCGATACCGTGGCGCCAAGCAAGCCGAGCCATACCGAGACGGGGCGCAGGAACAGGAACAGCAGCAACAGGAAGCCGATGGTCCTCCAGTCGAAACGGATGGAGTGCAGCATGGCCCCTACAATGAGAACGATGACCAGTTCGGCGATACGCTCCATTTGGTCATTGAAGCCGCGCACCGCCTGCATCATGTAGGCGCCGGCCAGTTCCGGGTCGGTCGCGATGGCATGGTTGGCCTCCTTGCCCGTCAGCACGACCGGAACCGGCCGGCCCGGCGACTGGCCCTTGCTGCGCTGCAGGGCGAGGCCGGCGGCAAAGACCGCGAGAAAGCCCGAGGCGTAGGTAATCTGCGCCGCCCCGTAGGCGAGTGCGACGAGGCCCATGGCGAGGAATTCGTCGAGTCCGACGGCTTCCTGGTGATGGGTGCGCAAATACACGACAAGTTTGCCGATCATCGCCCCGAGCAGGCTACCGATGGCAAGGCCGCCGGCCAGTGCCCACAGCAGGTCAACTGTAAGCCAGCGCCAGCCGCCCGGCCCGAGATCATGCAGGCCAAGCAGGCCGAGCCCGAGAAAGACGAAGGGGAAGGCGGCGCCGTCGTTTAGCCCGCCTTCCCCGGAGAGACTGAAGCGCAGGCGGTCGCGGTCGCCGGGATCGTCCACCTGGACATCCGACGCTAGAACCGGGTCGGTCGGCGCCAGAATGCCGCCGAGCAGGATGGCGGCACCGAGCGGCAAGGCGAGGAAGAAAAGCCCGCTCGCCGCGATCAGCGCGACAGTCAGTGCCATCGAGACGAAAGCCAGACGTAACGGCAAATACCATTGGCGGTTCGATAAAGGCAGGCCGAGCTTCAAGCCGACGGAGAACAGCGAAATGAGCAGGGCCACTTCGCTGACCCTTTCAAGAATGGCCGCATAGCTCTGCGGGTCTGGTGGCATTGGTCCCCAATCGGCAGCACCGAGGCCGTAACCAACGGCCAGATAGAACATCGAAGCACTCGCCGGCAGACGCTTGAGCATGGACCCCGCCAGCGCCATGACGACCAGCAGCGCGCCGATAACCAACGCCCACATCGCGAAAGACATCGCACCTTCCTCCTGATCAATGAAGCGACGGAAATGGCCCTGCCGCGGATTCCATCGGTAACACGCCATCTTGGGCGGTCAGGTCGGGCCGAACATCGGCAATGTGTGTTTGAACCGCTGCCGGCCAAATGCTTCAATTATTTTCGAAGCCGTTGCCGGCGCCGGCCCCATTGGCCAAAGCCAGACCGGTGATGGACGGCGATTGAGGATCGATCGCCGATCCCTGAAGCACAGCGGGCCGTCAAATTGTCTGACAAAGAATTTTGGCCGATTTTTGCGGTTGACCCTGGGGCCAGCCGTTATTTCTGTGGTCGTGGAAGTCGGCTGTTCCTTGCGAAATACTCAGCCAGGTCGCGCGGGCGGCCCGCTGTCGCCGACCGCCCGGCAGGAATCCAGCAGCGGCAGCGGTCGCGCCGGTGGCGGGGGCGCTGATTCCTCCACGGTTGCCTCGCAGCTGCCAGCCCTGTTGCCGGCGTATTCCTTGAGCCGGTTGTAGAGCGTTTTCAGGCTCACCCCGAGTACGGCTGCGGTACGTTCCTTGTGATTGTTGAAGTACTGCAAGGTCGCCTGGATTAATTGATACTCCGCCTCGGCCAGCGTCGTGCCCAGGCGGATGCTGATCGACCCGGCATTGTTGGCAGCAGCAGGACCGCTCGTGCCGGGGGCGGCCGGTTCATCGCTCGGCAACCATTCGTCGGTAATGGTTTCGTCGGCGGCCATCAGGTAGGCACGCTGCACCACGTTGCGCAATTCGCGGACATTGCCCGGCCAGCGATAGGCTGCCAGGTGGGCCAGCGCCGCGGCGGAAAAGTGTTTGACCTGGCCTTCGCGCTGGCAGATGTCGGTCAGGAACTGCTCGGCGAGCAGCGCGATGTCTTCGACCCGGTCACGCAGCGGCGGCAGATCGATGGGGAAGACATTGAGCCGGTAGAGCAGATCCTCGCGCATGCGGCCGACTGCCACCGCCTCGTGTGGAGGGCGATTGGTGGCGGCAATGACGCGCACGTCGACCTCCTGGTACTGGGTGGAGCCGACCCGCGTCAACGTTCCGGTTTCGAGCACACGCAGCAATTTGACCTGCAGTTCGAGCGGCATTTCGGTGATTTCGTCGAGAAACAGCGTGCCGCCATGGGCCCGCTCGAAAAAGCCGAGATGCTGGCGGTCGGCGCCGGTGAAGCTGCCTTTCTCATGGCCAAAAATCTCGCTCTCGATCAGGTTGGGCGAAATGGCGCCGCAGTTCACCGCCAGGAATGGCTGACTGCGGCGGCGACTCAACTCATGCACGATGTGCGCCACAATTTCTTTGCCGGTACCGCTTTCGCCGGTGATGAAGACGGCCACCGCCGTCGCCGCGACGCGCGAAATCTGCTCGTAAACGCGGCGCATCGGCAGCGAACGCCCCCATAAATGACCAAAACGGCCAGTCCGTTCCCATTCCTCGTTGAGCGTTGCCAGTTCAACTTTCAGTGCCGCCGGTCGCATCACGCGGGAGAGAATGCTCTGCAACTGCTTCATGGTTACCGGTTTGATCAGGTAGTCGGCAGCCCCCAGCCGAAAAGCCTGGATCGACGTTTCCAGACTGGCGTGACCGGTGATCAGTACGACTTCGGAGTTCTCAAGCAACTTCGCATCATCAAACAATTCGATGCCGCTGCCATCCGGCAACTGCAGATCAAGCAGCACCACATCCGGCGGATGCAGGGTCAATTGCCGCCGGGCATCGCGCAACGAATTGGCAACCGCCACCGTGAAATTTTCGGTGGCGACCAGCGCTGCCATCATTTCTGCCGAGTCGACATTGTCTTCGACGATCAGGACGTGACTCATCCTGGCACCTCCAAAGCTATGCACTATCCGGTCGTTCCCGCGCCAGCGGAAATCCACGAGAATCAAGGTGCTGGCTAGCCGCCCATGGGGGAAGGGAACGACGTGACCATCGGCCATGAAGAGTCAAATCAGCACCCAACTGGAAAAATGCCGATCTATTCCCGAAGATCATCCGATGTCGAGGTACGCGAGAAAATACGGTCTTTCAGGTAATTGATCCTTAGAAGCGGTTACAAGTTTTTTTCAACTGAAATACGCGGCGAAGACGAAAAAGCAGACGCGTCGAGATCGTTTTCTGGCTGTGACCGCGACGATGATACTCTGGGCGATTCCGGAGTCTTGAGGGTGAAAGGACGCAACCCCTGCGGCCCCCTCCTCCT
>CAYWNX010000040.1:0-10606 GCA_964459735.1 uncultured Dechloromonas sp.
CATGGGCACGGGAAAACTTGATTTCCTCCCAAGCCACATCAATGGTCAGATCAGCCATCCGGCTCAGGTCGAAGTAGAGATCGACCGGGCCTTCAAACTTGATCTTGAAATTGACGATTTCTTCGAATTCCTTGTAGTCAGCCAGGGTAAATTCACCAAAGACGGAAACGCCGACACGGCTGGGTTGATGGTCAATGACGATCATGATTTGACTCCGTTGTTGTTTGTAACGAGTTTAATCCTGTTCCACCGGGCTGGCGCGGGAAAAGTGCGTTGCCGCAATGCCGGAGAGAATGATCAGCCCGATGGCAAACCAGGCGGAGGCATCAAGCGCCTCGCCCCAGAACAGCATGCCGAAGAGGCTGGAGAAGATCACCGTGCTATAGGCCAGTGCCGCCGACATCAAGGTTTTACCGCGCGTGTAAGCCCGCGTCATGGCCAGTTGGGCAACGGTAGCAAAGCTGGCCACGCCGAGCAAAAGCAGAGCGCTATGCCAGTCGACCGCATGCAATTCACTGAACAGCAGCCAGATACCGGCGCAAACCGATGAAACCAGCGAGAAATAAAATACTGTGCGGGTTTCGGGCTCACCACGCGCCCCGAGTTCGCGCACGCTGAAATAGGCCATGCCGGCCATCACGCCGGAGCTCAGGCCGATCAAGCCGCTGACTAGCTGATCGGCATGAATGCTCGGCTTGAGCAGAAGCACCACACCCAGCAGGCCAACCGCCAGCGCACCGATGATGCCGCCGCGCATCTGCCAACCGGCCAGTGCCAGGTAGATGGCGAGAAAGATCGCCGAGGTGTAGTTGAGGGTAACTGCCGTAGCCAGTGGCAGCAGGGTAATGGCGTAGAAATAGCCAAATAACGCGGAAAACCCAACCACTCCGCGGCTGATCTGCCAGCGCCAATGCGGCGTTGCCAAGTGCACGCCCCGCAGACGAACCAGAGCAAACATCAGGATCAGCGAAATGAAGCTGCGGTAAAAGGTGATCTCAACCGCTGAATGCGTGGCGGCAACAAATTTGACGCACACCCCCATGCAGGCAAAAAGCAGGCTGGCAAGCAGCATCCAGAGGGATTGCATGGGCAGGAAACTCAAAAAGAAAAAGGCGGCGGATTTTACCCCGCCGCCCTGCCTGGTGCAGATGCCGCTTAAATGTGCGACTGCATGATCCGTCGATAGAACTCATGGAAGTGCTGCATGCCGTCTTCCATCGGACTCTGGTAGGGGCCGACTTCGTTGCGCCCTTCCTTCATCAGCGCATAGCGGCCACGATCCATGCGTTCGCCGATATCGTCGTCCTCGATCGCCGTTTCCATATAGGCGGCGCGCTCGGCTTCGATGAAATCGCGCTCGAAATCGACGATCTCTTCCGGATAATAGAACTCGACGACATTCAGCGTCTTGTTCACCGCCTGCGGAATCAGCGTCGACACAACCAGCACATGCGGATACCACTCGACCATGATGTTCGGGAAGTAAGTCAGCCAGATGGCGCCATGTTCCGGCCTCTTGCCTTCGGTACCGTAAATATCAAGCACCGCTTTCTGCCAGCGCTCATAAGCCTTGGAGCCGGATTTCTGCAGCGAGGTGATACCGACGCGCTGCACCGAATACCAGTCGCCGAACTGCCAGGTCAGGTCATCGCAGGTGACGAAATTGCCCAGGCCGGGGTGATAGGGCGCAACGTGGTAATCCTCCAGATAGACCTCGATAAAGGTTTTCCAGTTGTAATTGCACTCGTGCATCTCGACGTGGTCGAGTTTGTAACCGGTGAAATCGAGCCCGCTACCGATATTCATCCCGGCCAGGTCGGCATTGGCCGAACGCGGCCCCTTGAAGAGCAGGCCATGCCAGTTTTCCAGCTTGGCCTTGTTCAAATTCAGGCAAGGGTTTTGGGGGAAATGCGGCGCGCCGATCAACTCACCAGCGGTATCGTACGTCCAGCGGTGAATCGGGCAGACGATATTGCCCGGCACCTTGCCGGAACCCTGCAGCATGATCGCCTGGCGATGCCGACAGACATTGGACATCTGCCAGTTGCCGGCATTGGGGCCTTCACTGCCGCCATTCAGCAGCATCTGGCCGTGATCCTTCCATTCCAGCGAACGGAAATCACCGGCCTCCGGCACCATCAACTGGTGGCCAACATAGCCCGGGCCGGCATCGAAGATGAGCTTTTTCTCCAGTTCGAAAATCTTTTCATCGAAATACCAGTCCACCGGCAGTTGCGAAACTGCGGGGGCCAAACGGGACAAAGTCGCCACGTTGGACATGCCGTGCCTTCAGCGGGTTAAAAGGGGGCATTTTAACCTCCCCACGATTTGACCTGAAGCCCCTTGATAGAGTATTTTCGCGTGTTTTCCTGAAGCCCGTTGACATGGATCAATCCCCCATCGACGACATGAAATTCGAGACAGCGCTCGCCGAACTCGAAAACATCGTCTCCAGCATGGAAGGTGGCAAGCTTGAACTCGAAGCCTCGATCGCCGCCTACCGCCGTGGCATGGAACTAATGAAGCACTGCCAGGGGCAACTGGTACACGCTGAAGAGCAGATCCGCATTCTTGAAAACGGTCAATATAAAGATGTCGACCGCAGCACGCTGGAGGCTCAGTGAACGCAAACCCGTTTGCCGAATGGATGGCTGCGACGCAAAACCGCGTTGAAATCGCCCTCAGCCAGCACCTGCCAGGCCACGATTGCATCCCGGCCCGCCTGCATGAAGCCATGCGCTACGCCACACTGGGCGGCGGCAAACGCGTCCGCCCGCTACTTGCCTTCGCCGCTGGCGAACTGAGCAACGCAGCGCCGGAAAAACTCGAGATCGTCGCCTGCGCCGTCGAGATGATCCACGCCTATTCGCTGGTGCACGACGACCTGCCGTGTATGGACAACGACGACCTGCGTCGTGGCCGGCCAACCTGCCACATCGAATTCGACGAACCAACCGCACTGCTGGTCGGTGACAGCCTGCAAACCTTTGCTTTCGAGCTACTGGCCAGCCAGCCAATCACCGAACCGGCCCGCCAGCTCGAAATGCTGACCCTGCTCGCCCACGCCAGCGGTTCGCGCGGCATGGCCGGTGGCCAGGCCATCGACCTCGCTTCGGTCGGCAAGGCGCTCGACCAGCCTGAACTGGAACTGATGCATGCGCTGAAAACCGGCGCCCTGATCCGCGCCGCGGTACTGCTTGGCGCACTGACCGGCGAGCCGCTATCCACCAGCGAACGCCAGAGCCTCGACCGCTTCGCCAAGCGCGCCGGCCTGCTCTTCCAGGTCGTCGATGACATTCTCGACTGCACCGCGAGCACCGCTACCCTCGGCAAAACCGCCGGCAAGGACGAAGCGGCAGCCAAGCCGACCTATGTCAGCCTGCTCGGCCTCGACGCCGCCCGTAGCTACGCCGACGAATTACGGACCGATGCACTCGACGCCCTGGCAGTTTTCGGCGAGCGCGCCACCCGCCTGACGCAACTGGCCGATTTCATCTGCCACCGACAATTCTGAAATGAGCGCCTTCCCCTTGCTTGAAACCATCAACAGCCCGGCCGACCTGCGCCGTCTGGATCGCAAGCAATTGCCGCAACTGGCGACCGAGCTGCGCGCCTTTCTGATCGACTCCGTGTCGCAAACCGGCGGTCATCTCTCCTCAAACCTCGGCACGGTCGAGCTGACCATCGCCCTGCACGCCGTCTTCAACACCCCCGAAGACCGCCTGGTCTGGGACGTCGGCCATCAATGCTATGCCCACAAGGTACTGACCGGCCGCCGCGACGGCATGAGCGGCCTGCGCATGCACGGCGGCGTTTCCGGCTTCCCAAAACGTACTGAAAGCCCCTACGACACCTTTGGCGTCGGCCACTCCTCAACCTCGATCTCCGCCGCCCTCGGCATGGCCCTGGCCGCCAAGCATAAAGGCGAGGACCGCAAGGCCATTGCCATCATCGGCGACGGCGCCATGTCAGCCGGCATGGCCTTCGAGGCGATGAACAATTCCGGTGTCGCCGATGCCGACATGCTGGTCATCCTCAACGACAACGAAATGTCGATCTCGCCGCCGGTCGGTGCGCTCAACAACATCCTGACCCGCCTGATGTCCGGCAAGACTTTCAACGCCGCCCGCCAAGGCGCCCGCAACATGCTCGGCTTCGCCCCGCCGCTGCTCGAACTCGCTCGCCGCGCCGAGGAGCACGTCAAGGGCATGATCGCGCCGGGAACGCTGTTTGAAGAATTCGGCTTTCATTACTATGGCCCGATCGACGGCCACGACCTCGACGCCCTGATCCCGACCCTGGAAAACCTGCGCCAGCTCAAAGGCCCGAAGTTCCTGCACGTCATCACCAAAAAAGGTCAGGGCTACAAACTGGCCGAAGCTGACCCGATTCTCTACCATGGTGTCGCCAAGTTTGAACCGGGCGTTGGCATCAAGGCCAGCAAGGGCGGCAAGCTGACCTACACCCAGGTGTTTGGCGACTGGCTGTGCGACATGGCCAAGGCCGATTCCCGGCTGGTCGGCATCACCCCGGCCATGCGTGAAGGCTCCGGCCTGCTGCGCTTTTCCGTCGAGCATCCGGATCGTTATTTCGATGTCGGCATCGCCGAACAACACGCCGTCACTTTCGCCGCCGGCCTTGCCTGCGAGGGACTGAAACCGGTTGTCGCCATTTACTCGACCTTCCTGCAACGCGCCTACGATCAACTGATCCACGATGTCGCCCTGCAGAATTTACCGGTCATTTTCGCGGTTGACCGTGGCGGCCTGGTTGGCGCCGACGGCCCGACCCACCACGGCACTTTCGACCTTTCCTTCGTCACCTGCATCCCCAACATGGTGGTCATGGCCCCGGCCGACGAGGCCGAATGCCGCCGCATGCTGTCCACGGCCTATACGCTGGATGGCCCGAGCATGGTGCGCTACCCGCGCGGTGGTGGCACCGGCACGGTCCCGGAGATGAATCTCGCCACCCTGCCCGTGGGCAAGGGTGAAATCCGCCGAGCCGGCCACGATGTCGCCCTGCTTGCCTTCGGCAGCCTGGTACCGGCCGCACTGGCCGCCGGCGAAGAACTGGACGCCACCGTCGTCAACATGCGCTTCATCAAACCGCTCGATATTGAGCTGATTGTCCAGCTGGCCGGGAACCATTCCCTGCTGGTCAGCATCGAAGAGAATGCCGTGATTGGTGGCGCAGGCTCGGAAATCGAGCGCGTGCTGGCTGAACATGGGCTAAAGGTGCCGCTACTGCGCCTCGGCCTGCCGGACCGCTTCATCGACCATGGCGAGCAAAGCCTGCTACTCGCCGAACTTGGCCTCGACAAAAATGGCATCGTGGGTGCTGTACGTAAAATGCGCGCCCGAACCAAGACACAATAATTCATTAAAGAACAGTACATGAGCACCCCAATCCCCCTCATCCCCGACGTTCAGAACTCCGCCGATACCCGCCAGCTGGCGATCAACAAGGTCGGCATCAAGGCCATTCGCCATCCGATCAAGGTCCAGGACAAATCGACCGGCGTACAGCACACGATTGCTGTTTTCAACATGTACGTCGGCCTGCCACATAACTTCAAAGGCACCCACATGTCGCGCTTTGTGGAGATTCTTAACAGCCACGAACGCGAAATCTCGGTCGAAAATTTCCCCGTCATGTTGCGCGACATGCTGGTCAAGCTCGAAGCCGAAACCGGTCACATCGAGATGAATTTCCCGTATTTCATCAACAAGACCGCCCCGATTTCCGGCGTGCAGAGCCTGATGGATTACGACGTCACCTTCATCGGCGACATCTCTCATGGCGAAATCGCCACCTCGGTCAAGGTCGTCGTCCCGGTTACCAGCCTCTGCCCCTGTTCGAAGAAAATTTCCGAGTACGGCGCCCACAACCAACGCTCACACGTCACGGTAACGGCCCGCACCAATGATTTCATGTGGATCGAGGAAATCGTTCAACTGGTTGAACAGGAAGCCTCCTGCGAGTTGTTTGGCCTGCTCAAGCGCCCGGACGAAAAATACGTCACCGAACGCGCCTACGACAACCCGAAGTTTGTCGAAGACATGGTCCGCGACGTCGCCGCCCGACTGAATGCCGAAGGCCGCGTCGATTCTTACATTATTGAATCCGAGAATTTTGAGTCCATCCACAATCACTCGGCCTACGCACTGATTGAAAAGGACAAAACCCAGGCCTGATAACGATTGCTACGGTCGACGCCCGATTTTGGGCAAAAACCGGAACATAAAAAAGGGCGCCGAAGCGCCCTTTTTTATTGCATCCGAAGAAATCGCTTAAGCCGCAGCGACAACCTTGCGGGTCAGCTTTTCCTTGATACGTGCGGACTTGCCTGAACGCTCGCGCAGGTAGTACAGCTTGGCGCGACGGACATCACCGCGACGCTTGACTTCAACCGAAGCGACCAGCGGGGAGTGGGTCTGGAAAGTACGCTCGACGCCTTCACCGGAGGAGATCTTGCGGACAGTAAAAGCAGAGTTCAGACCGCGGTTACGCTTGGCGATAACAACGCCTTCGTAAGCCTGCAGACGCTCGCGGGTGCCTTCCTTGACCTTGACCTGAACGACGATGGTGTCGCCCGGCGCAAAATCGGGAAGGGTCTTGCCCAAGCGGGCAATTTCTTCTTGTTCCAGTTGTTCAATCAGGTTCATGTGAGATCCTTAAATTTTATAAACACTTACTCACCGCATTGCTCCTCTCCGACGATTTCCGTGAGGAGTTGCGTTTCCTCCGCGCTCAACACGCGGTGCGCCAGTAAATCCGGCCGGCGCTTCCGGGTTCGGACCAGCGACTGTTTCAGCCGCCAGCGACGAATTCTCTTGTGGTCGCCGGACAACAACACATCCGGCACCTTCTGACCCGCATAATCCTCGGGCCGAGTGTAATGCGGACAATCCAGCAGACCCGTGACAAACGAATCTTCCACCGCCGAAGCGGCATCTCCGAGCACCCCCGGCAGCTGGCGGACAACGGCATCAATCAACACCATCGCCGGCAACTCGCCACCGGAAAGCACAAAATCTCCGATCGAAATTTCTTCATCGACACAGCGCTCGATCAAACGCTCATCAATCCCTTCGTAGCGACCGCAAAGCAGGATCAACCCTTCTTCGCCTGTCGCCAACTGCATCACCCGTTCATGAGTGAGCGTCTCGCCCTGCGGTGAGAGGTAAATCACCCTGCTCTTCGTCAAGCCCACAGCTCGCTGTTGCGCCTTGGCGGCATCGATTGCCCGCTCCAGCGGCCCTGGCTGCATCAGCATGCCCGGCCCACCGCCATAGGGGCGATCATCCACGGTTCGCCAGGCGTTTTCGGCAAAATCACGCGGATTCCAGCCTTGCCACACCCAGCGCTGCTCTTCCAGCGCCCGGCGGGTAATTCCGCTTTGCGTGACGGCGACAAACATTTCCGGAAAAATGGTAACGCAGTCAAAGCGAATCACCAGTCGCTGCCCCACTCCACACGAATAACTCGCGCTTCCTTCTCTACCGACAACACCACTGCTGACACAAAAGGCAATAGTCGTTCGGTATTGTCATCTGCCACCACACGCAAAACCGAACTGGCACCCGTTTCGATCAAGCTGGCCACTTTACCCAGCCGCTCATCAGCGGTATTGATGACATCCAGCCCAATCAGATCGGACCAGTAAAACTCGTCTTCGCCGGTCGTCGGTAAGGCTTCACGCGGCGCGCCAACCAGAAAACCTTTCATGGCCTCCGCCGCTGTCCGGTCAACAACCCCATCAAGCAACACAACCAGACCGTTAGCATGAGATTTCAAGCGCTTCAGCTTGCATTCACACCACGACTCACCATCGCTACTAATCCACCAGACAGGCATCTCTGCCCAAGCCAGCGGATCATCACCAAAAGCATGCAACCTGAGCCAGCCTTGCATTCCGTAAGGGTCGGCTAGCCGACCCAGTACGACAATATCGTTGCCAGCCAAAGCGGGAACTACTTAAGCGACCTGCTGGGCAGCGTGCTGCTTGACCAGGCGGGCAACGGTCGGGGACAACTGGGCGCCTTGACCCTGCCAGTAGGACAGACGATCTGTTGCAATACGCAGGCTTTCTGCATTGCCGGAGGCAACCGGATTGTAAAAGCCGATACGCTCAACGAAACGACCATCACGACGATTGCGCGAGTCGGTAACAACCATGTTGTAGAAGGGACGCTTCTTGGCGCCACCACGGGCAAGACGGATAACAACCATGGGAACTCTTTCGTTAGCTGGAAAAAAGACCCGAGATTATAGCGCTTTCCCAAGGAAAAACAAGCCACTTAGAAGTCACAGAATAGTATCCATCATCAATTGCCAATTCTGATGAAAAACAGGCAGCCGGTCGGGTGACCGCCAGCGAAGATGAAAAATTTTGTTATTTTTGTTACTCTCGAAAGCAAATGAATACTTTCCAGGTAACGCCCTCACCACTCGCGCCCGAAACCATCATCAAGAACCTGCTTGAATGGCTGGCCCTGGCACACGGCCGCACTGGCTCGGAGGATGCAAACCAGCTTCACCAACAGCTGCTGCAATTACGCCAGGCCCCCATCCCAACGGCACAACGCATAAAGTTTCTGGATCTTTTGTATGGCCAGACAGAGCGTGTTGTCATTGCCGAATTGCGAACACTCCATGAAATATCGTTACCGGCCTCACGCAAGCTTCGTCAGCGCATGAAACTGCTGCTTGATCTGCTGGCCACGCTGACTCAAGACTATTTCAACACGCTGGCCGAATTGTTCGACCCCGAAAGCCAGGACACGCCGCGCTCACCTCACCTCTCTCTGCGTCGATCAGTGAAAGCAATTGCCTGGCAGATCAGAATCAATCATTTGCTCGCATCACCGCCGGGTATAGGCCTATGGCAGCAACTCCATGCCGCCTTCCGTACCGCCCGTCGCCTGGGACTGGAGAGCGTCCCCGGGCCAGGAGAAGAGCAAAGCATCCAGCGTATCTACACCAATATTTTGTTGGCTGCGATTGCCCAGCCCGCCTCCTTCTCATCGGCCGAACTCGAGTTCATCAACGACTATATCGAACAAATCTGCTGCTCTATCAAACTGGAACAAACACCACCGCTCGACAGCACAGGAATTTTCTGGATAGACCTGAGCAAGGATTTTCCGGCTCACGCCCTCATTCGGCGAATGCCGGCTGCCCACATCGACATCTTCTACTTTTCCTGCGACGCAATCGCCAAGACTGTCACTCAGCACCAATCCCAATTAAAAAAAGGAATTCCTGCCGCCACTCTTGGCCTGCCGGCGTTCGCCGAAACGCACGCGGGCAAAGCAGTTTTACGACGCCTGGTCTCACTTTGGGGACATCCCAGCAAACGAAAATTCCCCCGGCGCCGACAATCCTATCGCGTTCACCTCTGCGCCGGACTGGGCAAACTCTGGCAACTCATCAAGTCGCCCGCGTCGAAAATTGATCTGAGCGAGTGGATGATTACCAACGAGAGCCCCGATGGCTACGCGCTGATGCACATTTCAGGGCAGACCGAAGACTTGCGCGTAGGTGACATCGTTGCCCTACAGCCAACGGGTGAACAGGCTGAAGCGGTGCCGGTCTGGCAAGTCTGCATCATCCGCTGGGCCATCTCGGAAAATCCGGAACACGTCGAACTGGGACTGGAATTGCTAGCCCCCAGCGCCGTTGCTGCCGAAATTGCTCACCCCCTCGAACTAGCCTCTGGCAGTGTCGCAGCGCTGATTCTCCCGGAAACCCCGCCTTTACGCATGACTGAGTCGCTGGTCCTTCCGACGGGGATATTGAAGGAAAACACCCGGCAGATCATCGTGCTTGTGGAGAAAGACAACCTTGAAATCCGGCAAATTCATGCCACCCACCTGGACGAGCAGACCAGCACAATCGAGATATTTAGCGTGCAGCGGGACGATTTAACCTAGCCACAATCAAACCGCCAAATAGCACAACAGCCCAGGACAGGTGCAACCAGACCAAAAAAACCGGAAAGGCGGCGAATGCGCCGTAGATACTTTTCAGCATTGCCGAACTCACCAAATAGAGTTCAAAAATTTTCTGCATCGCCGAAAAAACCAATGTGGCAAAAACACCACCCACTATCGCGGCACGGCGTGAGACCTCTGCATTAGGGACGGCGTAGTAGAGAAAAGAGAAAAATAGCGCCAGCAAGACCATCGAAACCGCCTTCAGCACGCCTTGACGAAACCAGATCGGCTCGTCAAACAAACCCAGCGAAACGCTCACCGCCAGCGACATCGCAGCAGCCAGCGCCCCCAAAATAAAAGGCCATACCGCCATTGCAAAAGCGTAAAGACGCAAACGAGCCAGCAAGGGGCGCGGCTTGACCTGCCATAAATGGTTAAACGCCCGCTCGATGGTGTTCATCAACAAAAAAGCGGTTACGCTGAGAATGGCGATGCCTGCTACGGTCAATTGTTGCGCTTTGTGCGAAAAGCGGCTGATACTGCCGGCAATAGTGCCAGCCGCGCCGGTCGGCAACAGACTATCCCTGACCAAAAAATCCAGGCGCGTGATCAGCAAATCCAGATAAGGTACCAATCCCGCCACTGACAATACGAGTGTGACCAGA
>CAYWNX010000040.1:10616-11961 GCA_964459735.1 uncultured Dechloromonas sp.
GTAAACGCCAATGCAGAACTGGTCTGCATCATGTTCTCACTCAAGAAGCGCCGGAAAATATTGGCCTTCCCGGGCCGTTTGTCACGAGTTCGATGATTCCGGGAGCGCGTTTGCATGGGGCCGTATAATAGCCGACCATGCAAGAGATACTTATTCTTTACTACAGTCACCGAGGGTCAGTTCGCGCCCTTGCCGAACGCATTGCGCGCGGCATTGAATCCGTACCCGGCATGCAAGCACGGCTACGTACCGTGCCCAGAGTCTCGACGATTTGCGAGGCCAGCGAAGCTAGCGTACCAAACAACGGCGCCCCCTATGTCGAGGCAATAGATCTCGAAGAGTGCGCCGGCCTCGCACTCGGCAGCCCAGCCCGCTTCGGCAATATGGCGGCACCGATGAAATACTTCTGGGACGGCACCATCGCTGCTTGGCAGAACGGCACGCTGATTGGCAAACCGGCCTGTGTTTTCACCGCCAGCAGCAGCCAGCACGGCGGCAACGAAACAACTCTTCTTTCCATGATGCTGCCACTACTTCACCACGGCATGCTGGTCATCGGCCTGCCCTACACCGAGCCCGAGTTATCGACCACGGCCACCGGAGGCACACCTTATGGGCCAAGCCATATTTCGGGCAGCAATGGCAACCCGGTCCTTTCAGACGCCGAAAGTCGACTCGCCTTCACCCAAGGCCAACACCTGGCAAATCTCGTACAAAAACTGAGTCGACCGTGACAGTCTCCGCCTCCCGTTATCAACTGACCACCAGCATCAGTCTCGTTGCCCTGATTTTTCTCTGTCTCGTTTGGGAAGGCTGGCTGGCCCCATTACGTCCCGGTGGCTCCTGGCTGATACTGAAAGCCGTGTTTCTGTTGCTTCCACTATTCGGCATCCTGCGCGGCAAGCGTTATACCTACAAATGGCTATCGCTTTTCATCCAGTTTTATCTGCTGGAAGGTGCGTTGCGGGCTAGCAGCGATGTCGGGCTGTCAAAATGGCTGGCCATGGGTGAAACTGTACTGGCAGCCATTATCTTCGTAGCGACGGTGCTCTACATCCGCGCAACCCGCGCACCACAAGAAGAAAAGGCCGCTCAGCCAAGCTGAAGCGGCCTTTCGGCGGCGAGCCGGGCGATCAGATGTCGCCCTGCGCCCGCACCTTGTCGAGCGTCGAGTGGAGCTTGTTGAGCGCGTTGAGATAGGAACGTGCCGAGGCAATCACGATGTCGGTATCGGCACCATTGCCATTGACTACGCGACCACCCTTGGCCAGACGCGTCGTCACCTCCCCCTGCGCGTCCGTGCCCGTCGTGATGGCATTGACCGAATAGAGCATGAGCTCCGCAC
>CAYWNX010000041.1:0-11869 GCA_964459735.1 uncultured Dechloromonas sp.
TGTCCGGCTGGGAAATCAGCAGGTCGCCGACATTGACGCCGAGCTTCTGGGCGTATTGCGGGTCGAGTGCGTGTTCGGCATCGATAAAGGCCGCGACGCCGCCCAGTTTCTGCATTTCAGCGACGACTTGCAGACAGAGCGTGGTTTTGCCGGAAGACTCCGGACCATAGATTTCGACAACCCGGCCGCGCGGCAAGCCGCCGATGCCCAACGCGATATCCAAGCCGAGGGAACCGGTGGAAACCACCTGAATGCCTTCGTCGATCTCGGCGTCGCCCATTTTCATGATCGAGCCTTTGCCGAACTGCTTTTCAATTTGTTGCAGTGCTGCGCTGAGCGCTTTTGCCTTGTTGTCGTCCATGGAGCTACCTCGAAAATTTGAGCGGATTATGGCACAGGGGCCGAAGATGGAATAGAAATTGCTGCGCTTTCCGGGTGCTAAATTCGTCTGTGAAAAGCGGGATGCGGCAGGGTATATTTGCCTGGGTATGATTCTTTGTCGGTAAATATACTGGCAATAAACACAGTACATTTACAGTGCTTACTTGGCAAGCGGATTTTTGATCTCGTGGATCAAAATGATGTCCTGAAATCAACGCCTATTGCTTCTCATGCTGATGAAATATTTGTTCGTACTCGGCCTCTCCGTCATCCCGCTTGCTGTCCTGGCCAAACCGGCGCCGTGGTACTGGTGGGCGAGTAAACTGAGCGATGGCCGTATTTGTCTGCAAACCTCGCCCGGCAATGGTTGGTACCGCGATGGCGGGCCTTATAGGGACAGTCGTTGCCGCAACGATCAATTGCGCTGAGCCACAACATGACGAAGCCTGCTTATTTACCGCCGCCGGATAGCGGCCTGTCGATTATCTTTGCCGATGAAACGCTGGTGGTCGTCGACAAGCCGGCCGGCTTGCTGTCGGTGCCGGGACGGGGCGAGGGGATGGATGATTGTCTGGCCTCGCGTGTGCAGGCGGTATTTCCCGATGCCCTGATCGTGCACCGGCTGGACATGGCGACTTCCGGGTTGTTGATGCTGGCCCGCGGCGAGGAAATGCACCGGCAGCTTTCCCGGCTTTTTCGCGAGCGGCAGATCGAAAAGCGTTATGTGGCGGTGATTGATGGCTTGCTAGCGACTGAAACTGGTGAAGTTGATCTCCCCTTGATTGTTGACTGGCCAAATCGGCCACGGCAGAAAGTCGATTTTGAGATTGGTAAGCGCTCACTAACAAAATTTTCCCGGCTGAATATTGATCCGCTCGGCAACACGACGCGTGTCGAGCTGGAGCCGATCACCGGGCGTTCGCATCAATTGCGCGTGCATATGTCGACGCTGGGTCATCCGATTCTGGGAGATGACCTTTACGGTGGCCCGGCGGAAGAGAAGGCGGAACGCCTCTTGCTGCATGCCATGGATTTATCCCTTTTTCACCCGTTGACCGCAGCAGGCCTGAATTTCCATTGCCCGGCGCCGTTTTGACCGCCGCAGACTGCCATCCGGCCCGGCAATCACCCTATAATCCCCGCGTTTTCAATCCCTTGTTACTGTTGCCGGCCGAATCATGCTGATCTGGTTTGTTGCGTTCTACCTGCTGGCCTCCATCGCCATTGGCCTTTTTGCCGCTACCCGCGTCCATAACGCCAAGGATTTCGCGGTGGCGGGGCGTAGCCTGCCCTTGCCGGTCGTCACCGCGACCGTATTCGCCACCTGGTTTGGAGCCGAAGCGGTTTTTGGCGTTTCGGCCACCTTCGTCAAGGATGGCCTGCACGGTGTCGTCGCCGACCCGTTTGGCGCCAGTCTGTGTCTGGTCATCGCCGGTATCTTTTACGGCACCAAGATCTACAAGCTCAATGTTCTGACGCTCGGCGACTTTTTCCGCATGCGCTACAACCGCACGGTCGAAATTCTGGCCACGCTGTGCATCGTGGTTTCCTACCTGGGCTGGGTGTCGGCACAAATCAAGGCGCTCGGCCTGGTCTTCAATGTCGTTACTGATGGCGCCATCAGCCAGGGGCTCGGCATGGTCCTCGGCACCGCCATCGTTCTCACCTACACCACCTTCGGCGGCATGTTCTCGGTGGCCATTCTCGATTTCGTCCAGATGGGCGTGGTGATGGGCGGCATGCTCTATATCGGTCATCTGGTTTCCGCCATGACCGGCGGTGTCGAAGTCGTGATCAAGCATGCCTCGACAGCCGGCAAGCTCGACTTTTTTCCGAGCGGCAACTGGGTCGAATGGCTGGCCTTCATCGCCGCCTGGATGACCATGATGCTTGGCTCGATCCCGCAGCAGGACGTCTTCCAGCGCGTCACTTCGGCAAAGAGTGCGCGGGTCGCCATCTATGCCTCCATCCTCGGCGGCGTGCTTTATTTCTGTTTCACCTTTGTGCCGATGTTCATCGCTTATTCGGCGACCTTGATCGATCCGGCGCAATTCAACAATCTGATCGCCACAGATTCGCAACTGGTGCTGCCGGCGCTGGTGTTGCAGCACACGCCGCTCTTTGCCCAGGCCGTTTTCTTTGGTGCGGTACTGGCGGCCATCATGGCCTGCTCATCGGCCACGCTGCTCGCGCCGTCGGTATCGTTTTCGGAAAACATCCTGCGCAACATTTACCCGAATGTGAATGATCGTGGCCTGCTCCGCATGATGCGCCTCACCATGGTCTGTTTTGCCGGCCTTGTGCTCGCCTTCGCGCTGACCAGCCAGTCCTCCATCTTCAAAATGGTTGAAAACGCCTACAAAATCACCCTGGCCGGGGCCTTCGTGCCGCTTTTCTTCGGCGCTTACTGGCCACGGGCGACGACCCAGGGCGCCCTGGCCGCTGTCATGGGTGGGGTCGGCAGCTGGTTGCTGATTGAAATCTTGATCGGTGAGGCCAGTCTGGTGCCGCCGCAACTGATCGGCCTCGGCCTCAGCATGCTCGGCATGGTCGCCGGTTCCCTGCTGCCACAGTGGCTCGGCCGGCCGACACCGCATGCCGATATTCATCAGGCATTGCACCACCGGGCCGCCGCCGAAACGCACCATGTGCCGGAACGCCCGCACCAGCACTGACATACAATCGGCTGCATGAATATTCGCGGCCCCATTCTTCTCGCTCGTTATCTGGCGCTGGCTTGGTGCGGGCTGGTGGTTTACGGCAGCCTGCATCCGTTCAGCGGCTGGCGCGATACCGGCATTTCGCCGCTGGCCTTTCTCGAAGGTGGCTGGCCGCGCTACTGGACGGTTTTCGATCTCCTCGCCAATGTTGCGGTCTACCTGCCTTTAGGCTTTTTTTTGGCCTTGGCGCTGAAGAGCTTGCCCTGGCGTTTTACCGCGCTGGTCATTGCCGTGCTGCTGTCGGGTGCTGTCAGCTTCGGCCTGGAAACACTGCAAACCTGGTTGCCCTCGCGGGTCCCTTCCAATATCGACCTTGCTTGCAACACCGTGGGGGGGCTGATCGGCGCCATCATCGCCCAGATTGTCGGACCGCGTGTGTTCGCCCGGATCGTCGCGCTGGAACATAAGCTGATTGCACCGATTCCGCATGCCGAACTTGGCCTGACGCTGCTTGGCCTCTGGCTGCTGGTGCCCCTTTCGCCGGAAATCCTGCTCTTCGGAGCAGGCGATCTGCGCCATTTGCTCAGCTTTTCCAGCGATGTGCCCTTCGTCGCGGAAAGCTTCGTGATGATCGAAGCCTGCGTCACCGCCTTCAATGCCATCGCCGTCGGGCTGATTTTGCGCCTGTTGTGCGCCCGTCTTTTGATCGCGTATCTGATCGTGCCGCTCTATCTGCTGCTGGGCCTGGCTATTCGCACCCTGGCCGCCGCCATCCTGATCGGACCGGGCGAGGCGCTGGTCTGGTTGTCGCCGGGGGCCGAAATGGGTTTGCTGGTTGCCGCTCTGGTGCTTGCCGTCAGCCTTGCCCTGCCGGCGACACCGCGCTTGATGCTGATTGCCATGGCGTTGATGTCGGGCACCGTACTGGTCAATCTGGCGCCGCCCAACCCTTACTCAATGGCGGCGCTTGCCACCTGGCGGCAGGGCCACTTTCTGAATTTCAATGGTTTGACGCGCTGGGTGGCCACCCTATGGCCCTTCCTGACCTTGCCGTTTTTGCTGCTGATTGTGCGTCGACCGTAGCAGCAGGCGCGTTCCACGTGAAACCGGACCGCCTATAATTGCCAGCCCCAAAGGAGAGTCCATGAGCCACTTCAAGCACCACGTTTTTTTCTGCTGCAACCAGCGCGAAGCTGGCGAAACTTGCTGTAACGCGCACGGCGCAACGGAAATGCAGACCTATGCCAAGGACCGCATCAGCCAGCTCAAGATGAAGGGGGCCGGTAAAGTGCGCATCAACAAGGCTGGTTGCATGGACCGTTGCGATCAGGGGCCGGTGATGGTGGTTTACCCGGAAGCCGTCTGGTACACCTACGTCGACAAGGAAGATGTCGAGGAAATCATTCAGGAACATCTGGTCAACGGCCGTATCGTGGAGCGCCTCAAGATATGAAAGTCCTCGAAGAGAAAATCGTTGTCGACGGCCCGGCCGGCAAGATCGAAGTGATCATGGAACGTCCGGACGCGCCGCGCGGCATTGCCCTGATCGCCCACCCGCACCCGATGGGCGGCGGCGCCAATACCAACAAGGTGGCCTACACGCTGGCCAAGACCTTTGTCAGCCTCGGCTATGCCGCTTTCCGCCCGAACTTTCGCGGCGTTGGCGGGACGGAAGGCGTGCATGACGAAGGGGTTGGCGAAACGGAAGACCTGCTTGCCGTACTCGCCGAGGCCAAATGTCGCTGCGGCAATCTGCCGGTGGCGCTGGCCGGTTTCTCCTTCGGCGCCTATTGCCAGACCCGCGTCGCCAAGCGCCTGACCGAAGCCGGGCATCCGGCCCAGCGCCTGGTACTGGTCGGTACCGCCGCCGGTTTTGTCGAAGGCACCCGCCAGTACGACACCGAAGCCGTGCCGCACGACACCATCGTCATCCACGGTTCGGCCGACGAAACCGTGCCGCTGACCAATGTCTTCAACTGGGCGCTGCCGCTGGATCTGCCGGTGGTTGTGGTGCCCGGCGCCGACCACTTTTTCCACCGTCGCCTGCACCAGATTCGCGACATCGTTACCCGCGCATGGCGGCACTAGTACCTGCCGTTGATTCAATGGCACTGGCGCCAGGTGCCGCTTCGGCACTGGTCGTCGATCAACTGCGCAAACTCTACGCCGGCACCGACGTGGTCGCCGGCTTGTCCTTTGCGGTCGAACCTGGCACCTGTTTCGGCCTGCTCGGGCCAAACGGCGCCGGCAAGACCACGACGCTGCGTCTTTGTCTGGGCGTGACGGCGCCGGATAGCGGCACGATCAAGCTCAATGGCTTTGCGATACCGACGGACGCCCAGCCGGCGAGGGCGCGGGTCGGTGTCGTGCCGCAGTTCGACAACCTCGATCCGGATTTCACCGCCAGCGAAAACCTGCTCGTCTTCGGCCGCTACTTCGGTATTCCCGAGGCCGAGATCAAGGCACGTATTCCGCCACTGCTCGAATTCGCCAGCCTGAGCAGCAAGGCGGATGCCCGGATCTCGACGCTGTCGGGCGGCATGAAACGCCGCCTGACGCTGGCCCGGGCGCTGGTCAACAACCCGGACATCATCTTTCTCGACGAACCCACCACCGGCCTCGATCCGCAAGCCCGGCATTTGATCTGGGATCGTCTGAAACAACTGAAATCAGCCGGCAAAACCCTGATTTTGACGACGCATTTCATGGATGAGGCGGAACGTCTGTGCGACCGCCTGATCGTCATCGACCATGGCCGCAAGATCGCCGAAGGCAGCCCGCGCCAGCTGATTGCCGAGCATATCGAACCACAGGTGATTGAAGTTTTCGATGAAGCGGGCGGTGATCTGCCGGCCTTTGTCGAAAGCCACCGCGGTCTGGCCGAGCGGGTGGAAACCAGCGGCGAAACAGCTTTCTTCTACTGCCGCGAACCGCGTGAATTACTGGCTCAATTGGCTGAAGCGCACGGTCTGCGCTACGTGCACCGGGCGTCGAATCTGGAAGACGTCTTCATCAAGCTGACCGGGCGGGAATTGCGCGATTAGACGCTTGCTGTCCCCAAGGCGATTTTCTTCGGGGCGCGGTCGACCGGAAAAAATGGCAAAAATCAGCATGGCGCATCGTTTGAGTGCGCCATTTTTTCAGCCGGAATTTCAGCCAGAAACGCTGACGTGCCGCCCCTGGCGTTGGGTTAATGCTCGCTCATTACGTGAAACCGGCTTGGCGCGTCCCTGCAGATTGCCTGCCAGACAGGCCGGATTGGCCCGTGCGCCGCTGTTCAGATAATCGGCCAACAGGCTCTGGCGGACATCTTCAGCGGCCAGACCCATCACCCCGCTCAGGTAAGCGAACAAGCCATCGACTAGATTTTCCGGCGTCAGGCCGCTGGTTTTGCCGGTGTTTTGCCACAGCCAGTCGCTCAGCGCGAGAAAGGCGGCAAAGGGCGACCGGCCGGCCAGCAGCATGGGCATGGTTTGCTTGAAGCGCCCCGAATTGGCGAGCAGATCCCAGTAGCGCGCCAGCCGCGTGAAGCGCTGGACGCCGGCCGTATCGACCGCGCCGGTTTGCTGGATGGTGTAGGGCGGCTGGCTGGCGTAGACCATGCCGAATTCGGCGCTGTGCCGGGCAATCGGCGTGCCGCGCAGGCGTTTCAGCACGCCGAGCTGGATTTCATGCGGTTGCAGCGCGTACAGGCGGTCAAAGCCCTTGGCAAAGCTGGCCAGCGTTTCGCCGGGCAGGCCGAAGATCAGGTCGGTGTGCAGGTGGGCGTGACTGTGCTGGACCAGCCAATCGAGATTGGCGCAGGTCTTGTCGTTATCCTGCCGGCGCGAAATCCGTTGCTGCACTTCTGGGCTGAAGGTCTGGATGCCGACCTCGAACTGCAGCACGCCGGGCGGAAAGCGGGTGATCATTGCTTTCAGGCGGTCGGGCAGATGATCGGGGATGACCTCGAAATGCAGGAATAAATCCGGCGTCAGGCGGTCGAGGAAAAACTGCAGGATGGTCAGCGAGCTGTCGATTTTCAGGTTGAAGGTGCGATCGACAAACTTGAAATTGCGCGCCCCGCGTTGATAAAGCCCGTCCAGCGCGGCGAGAAATTGTTCAAGATCGAACGCCCATGCCGTCTTGTCCAGCGCGCTCAGACAGAACTCGCACTTGAACGGGCAGCCGCGCGAGGCTTCCACGTACAAAAGCCGGTGCGCCAGGTCGCCGGCGCTGTATTCGGCGTAAGGCAGGTCGATCTCTTCCAGCCCGGCCTGCTCGCCGCCGATCACCTTCATCAACGGCTTTGGCCCATGCAGCAGGGCGCGGCAGAGTTTGGGGAAGCTGATATCGCCCCAGCCGGTGATCAGGTAATCGGCCAGCCGGACAATTTCCTGCCCTTCCCATTCATGGCTGACTTCCGGCCCGCCGAGCACGATTTTCAGGTTCGGCCGCGCCAGCTTGAGTTGGCGGACAACTTCAGTCGTCGCCGTCACATTCCAGATATAAACCCCGAAGCCGATGATTTGCCGGCCTTCATCCGGTGCATCACCCAGTTCGGCAAGCAGCGCCGCGACAATCTCAATCGTCGGCCGGGTAATGGTGAATTCGCGCAGCACGGTGCGCTTGCGCAACTCCTCACCGCCGTGACGGGCCATGTTGGCGAGCAAATAGCGCAAGCCCAACGAGGCGTGAATGTATTTGGCGTTGAGCGTGCTCAGGATGATGGCGGGGGTAGTGTTCGGCATGCCGCTATTTTGACATCCTCACGGCTTTCTACCGCGGCGCAGCGCGGTCAGGGTGCTTGCTGCGGGCTGCGGTCGACCGGAAAAAACGCTCAAATTTGCCTGCGCCTCTCGCGGTCGAATTTCCGTATAACACCACGCGGAGCTTATTCACCCATTAGCCAAGGCAGTCCTCCCGCGCCGGAGGGGAAGCAGGCAAGGTATGGATTCCTGCCTGTGTGGGAATGACACGGTGCCTGCCGGTTCAATGCTGCCTGCCTTATTTAATCCCCGGCATCGGGATAAAGCCCGGCAAGACCTTGATCCGCGCTATCCACTGGCGGATGTTCGGATAGGCTTCCAGCGAAATGCCGCCTTCCGGGGCGAGCGCCACGTAGGGCATGACGGCACAGTCGGCGATGGTTGGTCGGCCCAGCGCCAGCCATTGACGATCAGCCAGATGCGCTTCGATCAGCGGCAGGATGCGGGCGGCGCGCTGCAATGTGTTGGCCTTGTCGATGGCGTAACCGAATTTATCGACCAGGCGGGCCGCACCCGGCCCATTCTGGATTTCATTGGCGGCGGTCGACAGCCATTGCATCACCTCGCCCAGCCCGGCGGCATCGCGCGGCAACCAGTTTGCATCGCCATATTGCGTCGCGAGATAAACCAGGATGGCCTGCGAATCGCGCAGGACGACTTTGCCATCTTCCAGAATCGGCAGCTCGCCCCACGGGTTGAGGTCGATGAGGGGAGGGCGCTTGTGTTCGCCGCCCATGAAGTCCACCGGCACGAGTTCCAGCCCAATCTTTGCCAACGCCGAAAACAGGCGAACCTTGTAGCAGTTCCCGGAGAGTTCCAGATCGTACAGTTTCATGTCTTACTCCTTGGTAATGGATGTTTCAGTGGGTGAAGAGCAATGGGATTGCCACTCCTGTTCGGTAAAGCGCGGTGTAATGTGGCGCGAGCAGTTCCAGTCGAAAGCCGCAACGCGGATAAGCAGAATGCGCTCGACCGCGCGGCCCAGCGGCTGCATTTTTGCCAATAATTCCGCGTCGACCCTAGGGCCAGCCTTTGCCTCTATGGTCGCAGCAATGTCGATCACCTCGACATGACCGAGAATCTTCAGGCGGCGCCGGTTCGGGTAATCCATCAGGATCAGCGCCGCCCGGTCGTTAGCGGCCAGATTGCCGACACTGACGTACTGCCGGTTGCCGGAATAATCGGCAAAAGCCAGTGTCGTCGCATCCAGCACGCGGAGAAAGCCGGTCGGCCCGCCGCGGTGCTGCACATGCGGCCAGCCGCTTTCGCTCACCGTGGATAGATAAAAGCTGTCGCGGGCAGCAATGAACTCGCACTCGCGGCGGCTGAGTTCGGCGACGGCGCTGTCAGGTTGCTCTCCCGGCACCTCCCCGAGTTCCCGCCCGCCATAACGGCGTTGGCTGGCCCGGACGCTGGTCGTGTAAGTAATGGCGGCAAAGTGGCGAGACACGTTCGGCTTTCAGTCTGAGTGGCGATGACGTCATAATCAGCTATGCAACTAACGCAATAAATAGACTGAAAGACAAAATACTTATGCGAATAACGGTTTAATCCAGCGCCATGGACAAGCTCCGCGCCATGAGCACCTTCGTCCGCATCGTCGAGACCGGCAGCCTCACTGCCGCCGCCGAGCGCCTCAGCACCTCGTCCACCTCCGTCGTGCGCAGCCTGTCGGGGCTCGAACGGGCGCTCGGCGTGCGCCTGCTCAATCGCACGACGCGACGCATGGCGCTGACCGACGAAGGGCGGGAATATTTCGAACGCTGCCGGCGCCTGCTCAGCGAAGTCGAAGACGCCGAAGCCGCGCTGCTCGCCCGTCAGGTCACCCCGGCTGGCCGCCTCGTCATCACCGCCCCGGTCATGTTCGGGCGCCTGCATGTCGCCCCGCTGGTGGTCGACTTCCTCGCCGCCTTTCCCGACGTGCGCGTCGAACTGCTGCTCGTCGACCGCATCGTCGATCTGATCGACGAAGGCATCGACCTCGCCATCCGCATCGGCACCCTGCCCGAGTCGTCGCTCGTCGCCATCCCGCTCGGCAGCACCCGTCGCATCGTCTGCGCCAGCCCGGCCTACCTCGCCAGCCACGGCCAGCCCGAGCACCCCGATGAGCTGCCCGGCCACCGCGCCATCCGCATCATCGGCAAAAGCTTCGAGCCCGAGTGGGCCTTTCAGGAAAACGGCCAGACCTTGCGCCTCCCGATGCCCGACATCCTCGCCACCAATCACATCGATTTCGCCATCGACGCCTGCCTGAAAGGCGTCGGCTGCGGCCGTTTCTTCGCCTATCAGGTGCAGCAGCAAATCGCCGCCGGCCAACTTATCCGCCTGCTCCGCCCCTACGAACCCGAACCGCTCCCCGTCAGCTTCGCCTACCCCCACGCCCGCCTGCTGTCATCGCGGGTGCGTGCCTTCATCGATCGGGCCGCACCGCGGCTGCGGGAAAGGTTGAGCGAATCCAGTTGATAGCAACTTGGTTTGTCGCCATCAACGACCAAGAGCGACGTCCGAACCGCCAAGCTCAGCCGATCGGAATTCACGTACGATAGGGCAATGCCTTCGCGGCTGACGCAACAATTCGAAGAACTCCCCATGCTCAATTTTTTCCGTTCCTTGTTTTTCCGGAAGCCCGCGCCGCCGCTTCCGCCAGCCGATACCTTTCAACGGCTCAATGAAGTGGCGCCGCTGCGCAGCGATCAGCAGGTCTCGACCGAGGATCGCTCCTTTGTCTGTCGTGAGCCGATTCTGAATCGCCATGAAAAAGTCGCCGGCTACGAATTCCTGTTGAATCAGCGCCTGCACAAGCGCTTTTCCGGAAAAAATCCGGCATTGCGCCGAGCCTATGATGACGCCCTGATCGTCAATCTCGCCTCCTTGGGCACAAGCAGCCTGCTCGGCCATCGCCTGTCTTTCGTCGACCTGTCGCCCCTGTCGTTAGACAACCTGCAACTGGCCTCGCTGGAACAAGCCAACACGGTGCTGATGGTCGATCCGCTCGACGATGACGGTGAGCTCAGCGCAGGCCTGGTGGCGCGTCTGGCTGAAATCAGGGCGCGGGGTTTCAAGGTTGGCTGTTATCTCCGCTCCGAGTGGGCGCTTGAGGAAATCGTCGCGCTCTGCGATTTCGTCCAGATTTCGACCCCCGCCTACGATGGCCTGCAAATTGCCGACTGGGTCCGGCGCTTGCGCAAGCTCGATGGCCACGGCCGGCTGGCACTGGTCGCCGCCGACATTGAAAGCTCGGACGATTTCCAGGTCTGCTTCCGGGCCGGCTTCGACTATTTTCACGGGCCCTTCGTCAATCGCCGCGAAGACTGGCACCCGCCGCGGGCCAATGTCGACCGCAGCCGCATCATGCAGGTTCTCGGGCAACTGCGCAGCGGCGTCGATGGCAGCGAGCTCGCCAGTTCGATACGTCAGGATCCGGTCGTCACCTACAAGCTGCTGCGCTACATCAACTCCTCGGCCAACGGTCTCGAGCACGAAATCACCTCGATCGAGCAAAGCCTGCTCCTGCTGGGGCGGGAGCGTTTCTACCGCTGGTTGTCCCTGCTCCTGTTCGACGTCCAGAAATCCGGCTACATCGAGCGCGTGCTGACCGAGCAGGCACTGGCGCGGGCCAGCCTGATGGAGCGTCTCGGCCGGCGAACCCGGCAGGATGGCGTCAACCCAGACCAGCTATTCCTGACCGGCCTGTTTTCCCAACTGGAAAAACTGCTCGATCGCCCGCTGGCCGAAATTCTCGACAGCGTTGCAATGCCGTCGGCCGTCAACGAAGCCCTGCTGACCGGCAGCGGTCCGCTCGCCCCTTTCCTGAACCTGGCCGTCGCTTGCGAAAGTGGCGACCAGAAAGCCACCGCGATCTGGGCAACGGCCTGCCAGCTCGATGCGCTCAGCGTCAATCAGGAATTACTGGCGGCGCTGGTCTGGGCCAATGAAGTGCTGGAAATGGATGACTGAAGGCAGTCTGCGGCGGGGAACACTGATCGAATCCAGCTGATTCAGGGGATTTTGTCCTCGCAATGCAAATGCTGCGGTGAACCGGAAAAAAGGCATAAAAATGGCGCATCGTTGAATGCGCCG
>CAYWNX010000042.1:0-11846 GCA_964459735.1 uncultured Dechloromonas sp.
TGGACGATGGCCGGCTTTCCAATTAAAGTCCAGCCCGGTTTTCAAGAACGACAACAATTCCGAGGATAGATCTGTGCAAACCTTGTTTTCCCCCGCTGTCGCATTGATGAACCGTCTGCGTTATCCAAGCAAGTTTTTGCTGCTTGGTCTGGTGGTTGCGACGGTAGTGCTGCTCCTGCTGTTCTCCGTGCTCAAGACCCAGAATCATGAAATTGAAGTGGCAGCCCATGAACTGGCTGGGGTGCAGATGCTGAAACCGATGAATCGCTCGGTTCAGTACATTCAGCAGCACCGCGGGCTGTCGGCTGGGTTGCTCGGTGGCAATGAGAGCATGAAGGACAATCGTACCGCCAAGGAAAAAGAGGCAGCTGACGCCTTGCAGGCAACGGAGGCAACACTCCCGCCGGTACTGACCAGCGGCGCCGACTGGAAGAAAATTCGTGCCGACTGGGAAAGTCTGCGCAGTCAGGGGCTGACCTGGAGCGTGGCGGACAACATCAAGGCGCACAACTCGCTGATTGACCAGTTGCTTCAATTCATGGTCGTCGTTGCCGATGAAACCGAATTGTCCCTCGATCCGGCGATGGATACTTTCTACATGATGGATACCGTGGTTGGGAAAATGCCGGCCATGCTGGAGCGTTTGGGCCAGACCCGGGCCCGTGGCACCGGCGTGCTGGCCAAAAAGGAAATTTCGCAGCAGATGAAGATCGACATGGCCTCGACGCTGGCCGAAATGTCGAGTACGTTGCGGGCGCAGAATATCAATCTGCAGAAAGTGATGCGCTTCGCGCCGGGTTTGCAGGGAGCGCTGGCCGGTCCTGGCAAGGAGTTTTCGGACAACGTTGAAAAAGTGGTTTCGTTGGTCCGCGAGGATGTTCTCGTTGAACGCTTCCTTACCCCTTCGCAAGAATATTTCAGCATGACAACGGCGACGATTGATGCCGGTTATAAAACGATGTTTGATGTCCTGATCGTCGAATTTGAACGCCAGCTCAACAACCGCAAGGCGGAATTGCAGCAGGCACTGACCATCACCCTGATCGTAACCATCGGTGTACTTGCGCTGGTTACTTATCTCGCGGTCGGGATGTATTACTCGGTCATCAACAGCGTTGGCATCTTTTCCTCGGGAGCGCGTCGCCTGGCAGAAGGCGATCTGACTGTCCAGTTCTCGACCGATGGCCATGACGAACTGCACGCCGCCGGAAATGACTTTAACGGCATGGCGCAATCCTTCCGCAGCTTGCTCCGCCATATTCAGCAGGAAGCGCAACAGTTGCGTGCCGCCGCCGAGCAGCTCGCCTCAGCCAGCCAGCAGATTTCCAGCAGCACCAGTGCGCAGAGCGACTCTGCTTCCAGCATGGCGGCATCGGTCGAGCAAATGACCGTGGGTGTCGACCACATTGCCAAAAATGCCCAGGATGCACAGGCCTATTCCCGTGAGTCGGACGAAGTTGCCGCACATGGCGGCCGGATCGTGCAGGGTGTGGTCAACGAGATTCAGGCCATCGCCGAGACAGTGAACCAGTCGGCAGCGGCCGTCGAAGCCCTAGGGCAGCAATCCGAGCAAATTTCGGCGATTGTCGGCACGATCAAGGAGATTGCCGATCAGACCAACCTACTGGCGCTCAATGCCGCTATCGAAGCTGCCCGCGCCGGCGAGTCGGGCCGCGGCTTTGCGGTGGTGGCTGACGAGGTGCGCAAGCTGGCTGAACGTACGGCAAAGTCGACGCAGGAAATCGCCGGGATGATTGGCGGCATCCAGGCGGGCACGACAACCGCGGTAAATAGTATGAAACGCGGTGTTGACCGTGTCGCGGCCGGTGTTGAGCAGGCACAACTGGCGGGAAGCACGATTGCCCAGGTGCAGGAACAATCCCGTCAGGTGGTTGATGCGGTGGCCGAGATTTCGATTGCCTTGCGCGAACAGGCGACGGCCAGCACCGAAATTGCTCAGAACGTCGAGCGGATTGCCCAGATGGCAGAAGAGAACGATTCGGCCGCCCGCGGCAATGCCGATACGGCTGGCAACCTTCGTCAACTGGCTGAAAGTCTGAGCAGTGAAGTCGCCCGCTTCCGGACCTGACCCGCTGCTGTTGTAAGGTGGCTAGCCTCAGAGGCAGGCCAGGGAGCCATGATCGAAATTACCTCGATCATGGCTCCTTGAATTTTGAACCATTGATATTTTTTCAATTGCCGCTTGCGGCAAGCAAATTTGCGCTAAATTCCCCCAATACCAATATAAGTAACTGCGAGGAAATGATCGATGAGAGCACTGTTTTTACCTGCCGTGGCACTGATGAACAAGCTGCGTTACACCAGCAAGTTTTCTTTGCTGGGTTTTGCCATGGCAACGGTCATGCTGGTTTTGCTCTTTACCGTTTATACCAATCTGAATCGCGATATTGAAACGGCACGCCAGGAAATCGACGGCTTGCAGATATTGAAACCGATGAACCGCATGACGCAGTTCATGCAGCAGCATCGAGGGCTCTCGTCAGGGGTGCTCAATGGCAATGAGGCGATGAAGGAGAAGCGTGCTGCCAAGGAGAAGGATGTTGCCGAGGCGCTGGCCGCAGCCGATGCTGCCTTGTCGCCCAGGCTGCGTGACACCGCTGCCTGGAAGGCAATTCGCCAGGACTGGGGGCAAATTACTGCCCAGGGCATGGGCTGGACGCCACCGGAGAACATCAAGCGGCACAGCATGATGATCGACAAGGTGCTGGTCTTTATGGGTGACGTGGCAGATGAGTCGCAACTGACTCTTGACCCGGTAATGGATACCTACTATTTCATGGATACAGTCGTCACGAAAATGCCGGCCATGCTGGAGCCTATGGGAATCACCAGGGCTCGTGGTACGGGTATTCTGACCAAGAAGGAAGTGACTCCCCAGCAAGCTATCGACGTTTCGTCGCTGATCGCCCAGATGGCCGGGACGTTGCGGGCGCAGAGCATGAATCTGGAAAAAGTGAACCGCTATGCGCCGGAACTGCAAGCTGTGTTGAGCGGCCCGGCCAAGGAATTTTCAGATGGCGCCGAAAAAATATTTGCCCTGGTTCGTGAGGATATCCTCGGTGAAAAGTTCGCCACGGCACCACAGGACTATTTTGCGTTGACCACCCAGGTGATCGATATCGGCTACAAAATGATGTTCGAAACGCTGATTCCACAGTTCGAGAAGCAGTTGCAGGGTCGCATGGCTGCGGCCGAGCGCCTGCTTGTACTGAATATCGGCTTGGCCTTAGTCGTCATGTTGCTGGTTGGCTACCTGGCCGTCGGTACCTATTATTCTGTCATCGACAGCGTCGAGGTTTTTTCCAGGGGAGCACGGCAATTGGCGGACGGCGACCTCACCGCTCAGTTCACGAGCGATGGCAATGATGAACTGCACGCTGCCGGCAAGGATTTCAACGATATGGCTGCGGCTTTCCGCAAGCTGCTCGGCCGTATCCAGAGCGAAGTGCAGCAACTGCGGGGTTCCGCCGAGCAACTGGCCACTTCAAGCCAGCAAATTTCGAGCAGCACGGCTTTGCAAAGTGATTCAGCTTCCAGCATGGCTGCCTCGGTCGAGGAAATGACGGTCGGTGTCGACCATATAGCCAAAAATGCCCAAGATGCGCAGGCCTATTCCAATGAATCAGACAAGGTAGCCGCCGAGGGCGGGCGCATTGTCGAGGGGGTGGTCAACGAGATTCAGGCAATTGCCCATACGGTGAACCAGTCAGCCGCGGCTGTCGAAGCGCTTGGCCAGCAATCGGATCAGATTTCAGCCATCGTCGGTACCATCAAGGATATTGCTGACCAGACCAACCTGCTGGCGCTCAATGCAGCCATTGAAGCAGCGCGGGCTGGTGAGTCAGGCCGTGGTTTTGCCGTGGTTGCCGATGAGGTGCGCAAACTGGCTGAACGGACCGCGAAATCCACCCAGGAAATTGCCAGCATGATCGGTGCCATTCAGTCAGGTACTGCGACGGCGGTTGCGAGCATGAAGCAGGGCGTCGAGCGGGTGGCAGCGGGTGTCGAGCAGGCCCAGATGGCGGGCAGTGCAATCAGCCAAGTACAGATGCAGGCACGCCAGGTGGTCAATGCTGTTTCGGAAATTACGGTTTCACTTCACGAGCAGGCGGCGGCAAGTACCGAGATTGCTCAAAACGTCGAGCGGATTGCCCAAATGGCTGAAGAAAATAATGCGGCAGCCTGCGGTAATGCAAACACCGCCGGCAAACTGCGTCAACTGGCTGAAACGCTGAACAGCGAAGTGGCCCGTTTCAGGACGTGAATAACTGAAAACCCCCTCGGGCGGCTTTATGCCGCCTTTTTTTGTGGACGATATTGGGTGTTGCCTATTTCATATTTGGCATATAGCGATAAAACCGTGCTTTAATTCGAGTAATGTGTCATAAATGTGACTAAAATGTCATGCTGGCCGCGCAAGCAAAAAAATTAAACATTGCGGCTAATCACGAAGCTTGGGGAGGGTTCGTATGAGTAGACTCGCAAATATTGTCTGGACGCGTCTGACCGGGTTAATGCCGGGCGAATTGAATCGCTCGGAGCTTGGCTGGCTGCTATCGCCGCATCGGCATTTCCCTCTGTTGGAGCAACGACGCGCAACGATGATCGTTAATCGCGTGCGGCTGTTTGCATTTCTGTTTGCCGTATTGACGCCAATTTGGGCAGTCATTGATTTTGTCGTTTTTCCCTTTCCGCTCTGGTTTTCACTAGCCGCCCTGCGCCTTTCCGCCAGCGCCGCCTTTGCGCTGATTGTTTTCCGATATCGACCGTCAGGCAGTCTGGTTAATGCCTACCATGCCATAGCGCTGCTATTCGCTATCCCCACGTTGTTTTATGTGGCTTCGCATCAAATTCTGAGTGGCCACGCGCTGGCAGGTTTCTCGGCAGCGATTGCCACCGGCTACGCTTTTTTGCCTTTTGTTTTACTGGCCGGGTTGTCGATTTTCCCGCTCAGTTTTCTCGAAAGCATCATCGTCGCCAGCCCCATTTTGCTCGCGCAGGCATTTTCCGGGATGCTCAATTTGGGGACGATGGATTGGCCTTCATTTGCCGGTGCTTTCTGGTTGCTTGCCTTGATTACCGGCGTTTCCAACCTGGCGGGAATGAGCCAGCTCGCTTTCATGATTGCGCTGGTTCGTCAGGCCATCCGTGATCCGCTAACCGGAATTTTTTCCCGGAGCAGCGGTGAAGAAACGCTGGAACTGCAATTTACCATTGCCAAACGCAGTGCGGCGCCGCTAAGTATTGCCTTTATCGATCTTGACCACTTCAAAAGCGTCAATGACACCTTCGGTCATGAAGCTGGCGATGGCGTGCTGAAATTTGCCGCGACGATGATCAGCACGCAGTTGCGGCGGGGCGATATGCTGGTTCGCTGGGGTGGGGAAGAGTTTGTTCTGATCCTTCCCAATACCGATATGGAACAAGCGCGCATTGTCATGAAGCGGCTACGTCATTCCGGCTTTGGGTTGCGTCCTGACCAAAAGCCGATTACGGCCAGCATCGGTCTTTCGGAACTCAAGGAAGAGGACGTCGACGATTGGCGGCGACTGGTTGAAATCGCTGACCAGCGCATGTATTTCGCCAAGACTCATGGCCGTAACCGGGTTTGCGATCATGATGAAGGCGCAATTGTCAGCATTAATTCAACTACGCTTCAACTTCGGTCCACAACGCACGTGGCAGTCGCGTGCGTGGAGGAGTAATGACCGAACAGCAAGGGTTTTCATCGAAGCGTTTGGTTTTTGTCGTAGCAGCGGTGACTACCTTGGCAATACTGGTCACCGTACTGACGTTAGTGCTTGCCCGGACACGGGAAAGCGCACTGGCGCAGCAACGGGGTGATCTTGATGCTGTGGCACGTATGTTCGATCGACAGATCGCACAATCGTTTGCCAAAATTGACGTGGTCCTACGCTTGGTCGCTCGTGAACACCATCGTCTGGCGGCATTGCCTCAGGATTCTGCCAATGCCGAACTCCAGGCGATGCTTGAAACGATCCCGGAAGCGCAAAGTTTGCGTATTGTCGACCAAACCGGACGTTTTCGTATCGATGCCTCGGGAAATGTCTCGGCGGATACAGTGATCGCTGATCGCGCCTATTTTTTGCAGCATAAAAATAACCCCGATAGCGGCCTTGTGTTTTCCGAGCCAATTTTTGCTCGCATCACCAACAACTGGGTGATCACCTTAAGTCGTCGACTTTCCAACCCGGACGGGTCTTTCTCCGGACATGTTCAGGCGGCAATCAATGCCGATGACTTCAGGCGCCTGTTCACTGAAATCAGTCGCTCGCCCGAGGGAAGTATTAACTTGCTCGACAGCCAGGGACGCTTGGTTGCACGTGACCCGCAAGTTCCGGAACTGCTGGGCCGGGCGTTGGCGGAAACGCCCGCCCAAATAGCAATCCGTGATGGCGTGAAGGCAGGACACTACAACAATCCGTCACCGGTGGATGGGGTGCAGCGCGTGCTAAGCCTGCAACGGGTCGGCGAGTATCCGTTTTACGTGGTGGTTGCCGCAAGTGAGCATCAGGCGCTGAAGGCCTGGCGTGAGAAGGCATGGACCTACGGGGCGAGCGTCGGCTTTTTGATTCTGCTTTTGGCGGCCCTGGTTTTTGTCTGGCAACGTAGCTACAGCCTTGCCTGCAAAATGGCGGCAACGATGCGCTCGGCGTTTGAGAACGCCGAGCGACAATCCCGCCAATTGCTTGATAGCGTTCCTGATCCGGCTTGGCTGCGCGATACAGCAGGCTGCTATATCGCCGTCAACTCGGCCTACCTTCGCCTGTGCGGCAAGCCTCGCGAAGAAGTTATCGGGAAAAAACTGGAAGATGTCTGGCCGGCCAGAATGGCGGCTGCGTTTTTTGCCAGAGATGCAAAAGTTATTGCAACTGGCCTTCTCGAACGCGAGGCCGGTAGCCAACGCAACGCCGATGGAAAGCTCCGTCATTATGAATATGAATTGACGCCTTTACGTGATGAGTTCGGCGGGATTGTCAGCATTGCCGGTTTCGCCCACGATGTGACGGAGCGTCAGGCGGCGGCGGAGCGCATTCGGTTTTTAGTCGGTCATGACACATTGACGGCGCTGCCCAACCGGGTTGCCTTGCAATCCACTATGGCTCATGCCGTTGCAGAGGGGCGTGGGCGAAGTACCTTCATTGCCCTTTTGCTACTCGACATCGATCACTTCAAAGATATTAATGACACGCTTGGCCCAGGGGGAGGCGATCGTATCCTGTTGGAAATCGCCGGGCGTCTCAAAGGGGCGGTTTTGGAAAAGGATACCGTTAGCCGCCAAGGGGGCGATGAGTTTGCCATTTTGCTTAACGATTGTGGTAGCACGGCAATGGTCGCGGTGATTGCCGAGCGCATTCTTGAAGCTTTGCGCCACCCCCTATTGCTCGATGGTTGCGAGATCGAACTGACTGCCAGCATTGGCATCAGCGTGTATCCGGATGATGGTGACGATGTCGATACGCTGCTGAAAAATGCCGATGCGGCGCTGTACACCGCAAAAGCCGCCGGGCGTGACAGTTATCGTTTTTTTGAACCGGCGATGAATGCTGCCATCGCCGAGCGGATGCGTCTCGAACATGATCTGCGCCAAGCGCTTGCTCGCCACGAATTATTCCTTAACTACCAACCGCAATACGATGCGTTGAGTGGCCGGATGGTTGGCGTTGAAGCGCTGATACGCTGGCGGCATCCTCAGGACGGCATGATTCCGCCGTCCCGCTTCATTCCCATTGCTGAAGAAACCGGCCTGATTATCAGCATCGGTGAGTGGGTGCTGGAGGAAGCTTGCCGCCAGAATGCTGCCTGGCAGGCTGAAGGGTGTGGGCCGTTGACCGTCGCCGTCAACCTGTCGGCCCTGCAGTTGGCTTTACCCAGCTTGCCCGCCAAGGTAGCTGCGGTGCTGGAGCGCAACGGCCTGGATCCGCTACTACTGGAACTGGAGATTACCGAAACTGTGTTGATGCATGACACCGATCGGGCGTTACGGGTGCTGGGCGAATTACGCGAAATCGGCATCAAGATCTCGATCGACGATTTTGGGACTGGCTATTCAAGCCTGAATTACCTGAAGCGCCTGCCGCTCGATACGCTCAAGATCGACCAGAGTTTCGTCCGCGATCTTCCTGATGACAGCAATGATGTTGCCATTACACAGGCGATTATTGCCATCAGTTCGAAGCTTGGCTTGGCGGTTATTGCCGAGGGGGTGGAGACACAAGCGCAATACGAATTCCTTCGCGCCAACGGCTGTAATCAAGTTCAGGGGTTTTATTTCAGTCGACCGCGTCCGCCCGAAGAAATACCGGAGGCATTCAATCGTGGTGCTCAAGTCAACGCTTGAGTTCTGCGATTAAAAAACACCAGTTTCAAAAAGTCTTACTTCAATCATAGAAATAAAAATAAGGGCTTATATGTTCAAAAAACGCACTTCCGTGGCGCGGAAACTGATTTTTGTTCTCGCCTCAAGCATCACAGTTCTTCTTGCCGTTGCCGCATTCGGCTTATCCAGTTTTCTTACCGATACGCTCGAAAACAAGGCGCTTCAGTCACTTCAAGCAAATAACCACATGGTGATCGATATGATCGACACCTATAACCGTTCGCTGGAACAAACGGTAGAGCGGCTTGGGCGTGTTTTTGTTGCCAACTATGGTCAGTCATTCTCACTCGATGCCAACGGTTTATTGCACCATGGCAATGAGGTGATCTCTCTTGAAAATACGGCAATTCCCGATCGCTTTACCGCCCATGCTGAAGTTGCAGCAACGGTCTTGACTCGCAAGGGCAATGATTTCGAACGTACATCAACGTCGATCAAGGATGCCAGCGGCAAGCGCGCTGCAGGTGTTCCGCTGGGTGCCGATCATCCGGCGGTTGGGCATCTGCTCAAAGGCGAGGCGTTCACCGGGAAGGCCAAGATGCTGGGGCGAGATTTCATGACGCATTATCAGCCGATCAAGGATCAGGAAGGCAAGGTCATCGGTGCCTTTTTTGTTGGTCTTGATTTTTCCGAGGGGCTTGTTGCACTGAAAAAGAAGATATTGGCACTGAAAATCGGTAGCACCGGCTATGTCTATGCGCTTGATCTGGGCAAAGACAGGGGCGCGTTGACCATCCACCCGGCGAGCGAGGGTAAATCCTTACTGGGGGGCGAAGGATAGCCGCGGCAACGACTTTGTTGCCCAAATGATGGATCAGAAAGATGGCGTGACCCGGTACTGGTGGAATAATCCCAACGACAGCGGGGAGCGTGAGAAGGTTGTTGCTTTCAATCAATACCCGGACTGGAACTGGCTGGTTGCCTCGGGTAGTTATCTGGATGAGTTCAATTCAGAGGGAAAAACGACCGGGCGTGGCCTTTTACTACTGACTTTGCTGCTTATTCCGGTAGTTGTCGTCCTGGTGTGGTGGAGTGCTCGGCGCTGGGTTTCCCGCCCGCTCGATGCTGCAGTCAAGGTTGCCGAGCGCGTTGCCGAGGGGGATTTTACGAGCAAGATCGAGATTGGCTGTCATGATGAAATTGGCAATCTGATGAATGCTTTTGCCCAAATGCAAGCACATCTCGCCAATACCATTCGCGATGTGCGCGCGACTGTGACAAGCGTTGCCGGCGATGCGGATCAATTGCGTGCCTCGGCTCAAACCGTTGCGTTCGGCTCGCAACAACAGAGCGATGCGGCTTCCAGCATGGCTGCCTCGGTTGAACAAATGAGTGCGAGCATCGACATGATTTCTCAGCATGCCGAGGACGCACAAGATATCTCTCGTGAGTCCGAACAGGTTTCCCGGGAAAGTTCGGACACCATTCAGCAAGCGGTCAAGGCGATGAGCAGAATTTCGGATACCGTCAAAAATGCCTCGGGAACCGTCGCAACACTCGGCCGCGAGATAAATTCGGTGTCGGCCATTGCGGGGGTCATTAAGGATATTGCCGATCAGACTAACCTGCTCGCCCTCAATGCCGCTATCGAAGCGGCTCGTGCCGGCGAGCAGGGACGCGGCTTTGCCGTGGTTGCCGATGAAGTGCGCAAGCTGGCTGAACGGACAAGCAAATCGACGCATGAAATTACCGAAATGATTTCGCGCATCCAGAGTGGTGCGGATGATGCGGTGAGCAACATGAATCGTGGCGCCGATGAGGTGAACGGTGGGGTTGAGCTTGCGGCCATGGCCGATCAGGCGATTAACCGCATCCGCCATGGTGCCGAGCGGGTTTTAAAGGCGGTCGAGGGAATTTCCGATGCCATTCGCGAACAGAGTATTGCCAGTTCCACCGTCGCCAAAGGCTTGGAAACCATCGCCCAGATGACTGAGTCGAATAACGCCGAGGCTCAGAATACGGCGGCTGCATCCGAAGAGCTCCAGGCGCTGGCGCGTGAGTTGCATGGCAATGTTGCCCGCTTTCAGGTGTGAGGCGATCGTCTGAAATCGAGGGGGGCCTAGTGCGGGTAATGCGGAGATTTCCAACTGGCAGCGTTCGCTGGTTTAAGCGCGGACTATCGAAATAGTCCGCGTCAGGATCCCGGTTTGCGACGCCGCCAGGCGCGGATCAGGTAAAAACGCCATGCAGCCTTGGTGGCGAAGTAGCCTATTACCGCTAGCGCTGCGGCCAGGACGATCAGCCCGATACCCAGCGGCTTGGCGACGGTGAGCATCCAGGCCTGCATGGCTTCCGTCCAGCCGACAAAGCTGGTGACACTGAATTCCGGTGGAGCGACGAAGCCATTGCTTTCGCCAATCATCAACCGGCCGATCTGATAGGCCAGCAGGTAAAGCGGGACGAGGGTAATCGGGTTGGTGTAGAGCGTGACGAGCATGGCGAGCGGCAGGTTTACCCGAAAGATCAGGGCACAAATTGCGGCGCCGATCATTTGTAGCGGCCCTGGAATGAGGCCGCAGAACATGCCGGCGGCTACGGCACCAGCCGCCGAGTGACGGTTCAGATGCCACAAGCGCGGGTGCAGCAAGGACGAGGCAAATGGCCGCAGCCAGGGGTTGCGGTGGATTGTTTCGTGATCGGGCAGGTATTTTTTCAAGTAGTGGCGCATGAACGTATTATTGCAGCATGCGCTTGAATATTCTCGCCTTTGCCGCCGGAGTTCTGTGGCTGCAGATGCAGCCGGAACTGCCTGTCTGGTGGCATTGGGCGATCGCTGGCAGCGTACTTCTCTTGCCGCGGCTGCACTGGTCGGCTTGGCCGACGAAGCTGCTCACCATCATTGCTTGTTGCACGCTTGGTTTTGCCTGGGCAAGCTGGCGGGCTGACCTTCGGCTAGGTGACGAGTTGGCGATGGACTGGGAAGGGCAGGATGTCGAGGTCGTCGGTGTCGTTGCCACCTTGCCGCAGGAATTCAACAACGGCACCCGCTTCGAATTTGCCCTGGAAACGGCGTTGACCGCAGCAGCCATCGTGCCGCAACGCGTCATGCTTTCCTGGTACCAAGGACGGCACGATAGTGATTCGCTTGAGCGACTGGCGGTCCGGCCTGGTGAACGCTGGCGTTTTACGGTGCGCCTGAAGCGGCCGCACGGCAACGCAAATCCGGGTGGTTTCGACTACGAGGCCTGGCTGCTCGAACGCAATATCCGGGCAAGTGGCTATATTCGCGCCAATCCCCCGGCCCGACTGAGCGAGATGGTCTGGCAGCCGGCCTACATGATCGAGCGCCTGCGTTTCCATGTGCGGGCTTCGTTTGCCGAAATCCTGCCGGCCGAGCGCTATCCCAGGGCTGGCATTCTTGTCGCGCTGACCATTGGCGACCAGAAGGCGATTCAGGGCGATTTGTGGACCACCTTCAACCGCA